>CAZIRO010000007.1:0-33945 GCA_964541595.1 uncultured Acidobacteriota bacterium | reverse complement strand
GCGCATGACCGCATGGGGACCCACGGTGTCCCATGGCCTGTCCCGATTTCAGTTTTCCACGGAGAACGGGACGGGCAATGGGACAGGGGATGCGCCGGATGCGCGGATGGCCCGGTCGATACCGGGTGTCGGGTCCCAGGTGTCAGGGCTCAGGTCCCGGGGGTCAGGGGTCCGCGCATTCTGGTTGCCGGGATATCGCGGGGTCCATTGGGATGCGCCGTGTCCGTTTGCCTGTCCCGATTTCAAACGTATGCACCCCGGAGATATCCTGTTGATTGGTACGTACGTTTTGCGCTCGCTGAAGAACGGCCATGAAGGTCAAACTCTCCGAACTGCAGGAAAGTTTCCCAGAACTGTCGCATCTCGTACCCATGGGGACATACGGTGGCCAGAAGGTGGTGCTCCGGGCGGTCTATCAGGACCGTCCGGTGGTGCTCAAACTCATCCGGCCATCCCGATCGCAATACGCACGTATCGAACGAGAAATTACCGCCGTCGCCCGTTTACATTCCCCGCACGTTCCCAGAATCCTGAAACACGGCTGGCGCACGCTCTCCCACACACGCGTGGCCGTCCTGTACATTATCGAACCGTTCATCCAGGGACGGAACCTCCGGGAAATTCTCCATGCCTGCGGGTCCATCGGGTTCATCCCTTCCCTCGCTCTCGCTGACGCCCTGGTGCGTGTGTGCATGGAACTCGAACGTGTCCATCTCGTGCATCGGGACATCAAGCCAGAAAACATCATGATCGACGTGCAGGGCCACATCTGGCTCATCGATTTCGGCATGGTCCGCGTACTGGACATGTCGTCGCTGACCGGCACGGACCTCTTCCGGGGCGTGGGTACACTTGGCTATGCTGCGCCCGAGCAATTCATGAACCTGAAGTCCATGATATCCATCCGATCGGATCTGTACGCCGTCGGTGTGGTGCTGTACGAAGCCGTGACAGGGAAAAATCCCTTCCTTGCCGCATGGCCGAACAGTGTGGAGATCATGCGGCATATGCAACAGCACGCCCTGCCGGCCCTGGACCATCCCCTGGATCCGGACGGCATGTTCAGTCGCTGGTTACAATGGCTCACGCAACCCAACGTGTTGCAACGTCCGGAAACGGCTCGCGACGCATATCACGTATTGACAAACATCCTGACCCGGTTTCCGGATCTCCCCGGTAAAGCCCGAACGCATTTACGCGCGATGGTGACATGAATCCGGCGATCGCCCATCTCGTGACGCTGACCCGTCTGCACTTCCGAACGATGCGCCATCGCTGGCGAACGACGCCGCGGCGCATGCAGTGGACGCTGCTTGCCGTGGGTACGGGACTCGTGTTCGCTGCCGGGGTGTTCGGATTTTTCCTGCGGGTGTTTGGCTATCTGCACGACTTACCGGACTTTACCCGACCGTTTGTCATCGGGTTCCTGCAGCGGTTGATCGCCTTCCTGTTGATGGCACTGTCCGGACTGATTCTGCTTAGCAGCGTGTTGAACACCCTGACGCACTGGTATTTGAGTGATGACACCGAGGTGCTGCTCACACTACCGGTGCAGCGGTCAGCGATTTGGATTGTCCGTACCGTACTCGTCATCGTTCAAAGCACGTATATGGTCTATCTCGTCGTCATCCCGATCTGGTTGGCCATGTGGGTACGGTTTCATCTGCCGGCACGTTTCCTCGTCTGGAACACGCTGGTATTCGGATTGTATGCATCTGCCCTCTGTCTATACGGGATCGCACTGACGGTGGTACTTGTTCACTGGTTTCCGGTACGGCGACTGCACCAGCTGGTCACCATGTTACTCGCGGCGATCCTGGTCGGCATCCTGACCTATATCCGCATGATGCGACCGGAACAGTGGGTACGTCCGTTCACGCCGGGGGAACTGCTCCACCTGCTCCATGAACTCGAACTGCCGGGTGGACGCGTACTACCCTACGGATGGGCGGCCATGCTCATGATCGGTCCCTATCTTCAACCCGAATGGTCCATACACGTTCCCTATGCAGGCATCGGGTTTGCGGTCTGGTGCGGACTCGCGGTCGTGGCCGCTATCGGGACAACCGCGCACTGGTTTTATTCGGGGTGGTTGAAAGCGCGTGAGGCATTGAGTCGTGTCCGTACGCACCAGCGACGACCACGACTGCTACACCGCGTATCCCGGACGTGGACATGGCTGCTGTTGAAAGAGTGGTGGCTGTTTTCGCGGGATCCGACCATGTGGGGCCAGCTGTTCCTGCTGGGTGCCGTGATCGCGATCTATTTTCTGAACATCCGGCTGATCCCGATCCCGCACCCGGCCGTGGCGTATTTCGTATGGTTGTTGAACGTTGCCATGACGGGGTTCATTGTAAGCGCGCTCTGTGCCCGGTTTGTCCTGCCCGCATTCAGTCTGGACGGCCCCGGATACTGGATCCTCTACGTACTCCCGATCACACCCCGACTCGTGTACCGGGTCCGGTGGGGGTTTTACACACTCGTGCTGACGCTGATTAGCGCGGGGCTGATCCTCGGAGGCGTGCGGATGCTCGCGATCGGAGATCCCGTATTTCAATGGGTGAACGGATACATCGCATGGACCATGGCCACAATGCTCACCACCATGGCCCTGACCATGGGCATTCGGTTTCGGCGGTATGACGAACCCCACAGTGCCCTGCGGATCGCGATCGGCAGCAGCGGGCTGCTTTATATGCTCCTCGCATTTGCCTGGATCGCATGGACCATCGCGTGTACGGTTCCATGGGTGTGGTTGCACGTTCGTGCGCGTCTATCCGCGGTGCCGCCTTCCCGATGGGGCATACTCATCCTGGGTGTGCATACCATTTCGTGGATCGCCCTCATGGGATGGACGTATCGACGCGGGATCGTCTGGATTCGTTCCCCGGAACCGCAACCGTAATCCACCAGATGCGCGTCCCGGTTTCTTTCTCACACCATTGGCCATACCCGGATGAACGGATTATGATCTCTCTCCAGAACCCCATGCTTTGATCAATACGCATGCGCACGCACCTGAACGTCGTCGTCGCGGGTCACATTGACCACGGAAAGACAGCGCTCGTCCGGGCACTGACCGGTGTGGATACGGACCGCCTGGAAGAGGAAAAACGAAGAGGCATGACGATCGAACTCGGGTTTGCCCCCCTGCGTTTCCCGGACGGTCGCTGGATCAGCCTCATTGACGTACCCGGTCACGAACGGCTGGTACATACGATGATCGCCGGCGCCGTCGGCGGATCGGCGATCATGCTCGTGGTCGCCGCTGACGAGGGCGTCATGCCACAGACCGTGGAACACGCCGAAGTCGCCCGTCTGCTCGGGATGCATACGGGAATCATCGTGCTGAACAAGGTCGACCGTACGGACGATGAATGGCGGGCGCTCGCACGGGAAGCCGTTGCAGAGTGGTGTCAGCGCATCGGCTGGGCTCACATGCCCATCGTGGAAGTTTCCGCACGCACGGGGGAGGGTCTGGACGCACTGCGTGCCGCATTGCAACAACTGCTCGACCGGGTGCCTCCGGAATCGACAGACACCTGCGGCCGGCTGGCTGTCGACCGTGTATTCAGTCGCAGCGGCGTCGGTACCATCGTGACCGGCACGATGACCGGTCGGCCCTGGCGTATCGGTACGACCGTGACCATCCTGCCCGAACGCCGCACGGCGACCATTCGTTCCATTCAGGTGCACGGTGCCGCCACGGAAGAAACCGTTCCCGGGGGACGCACCGCGTTGAACCTTCAGGGGGTGCACCACACGGAGATCCGGCGGGGTGACTGGCTGGTCGACCCCGGTACCTGTATCGTCGCGGACGCATGGTATGCCCGGGTCGAATGGTTGCGGGACGTGATTCCGCCGGAATGTATCCGCAACGGCGGGCGGTTTCATTTTCATCACGGTACGGCACATCAAACGGTCCGGCTTTATCGTGTCCATCCGCGGGCGGACGCCGATACGTATCCGCAGATCGTCCGGATCGTGATGGACCATCCCTGCCCGGCCGTTGTCGGCGACCGCTTCATCCTGCGCCGACTGTCGCCGACGCGTACGGTGGCCGGGGGTCGACTTCTGATGCCGGCACGGCCACGCAAACGGGTTGTCGAACGGAGACTCGTGCACATCTGGTCCGAAACAACGGATTTTTCTCCCGCCGAACGGATCACGCAATGGTTACGGACGATGGACCGTTACGGGGCCACACTGGACGAACTCGTGATGGCAATGGGATGGACGACACCGCACCTGCGCAGCCGATTACGTGAACTGGCGGAACGTGCGGTGGTCATCCTTGACGACCCGGAACACCCGCAATCGGTGGTGGCCGCCGACGCTGAGCAGACATCCCGGGCCGATGCCATGCACGCACTCCGAACGTTTCTCGAAGCGCACCCGCTCCAGGATGGGATGCCCCTGACCCGATGGCTCCGACAATGGTTGCCCCGCGTACTCCCGGTATGGACCCGAATCGTCCGGAACTGGGCGGAATCCGGGACGATCGTGATCGACGGTGACCGGGTGCGCCTTCCCGAAGTGGCGACAAACGACGTACCCCCTCACTGGCATACGGCCCTGGCCGATCTCGAACGGGTGATCGTGGCGGCCGATTACCAGGGACTGAAATGGCAGGACCTGCAGGAACGCGCGCGGCGCATCGGTATGCCACTGCATGACCTCTTTGCCTATCTGCAACGACGGATCGGTGCTATACGGTTGCAGGCCGAAGGCGTCACGCACGTGGTCAGCGGTCAGCAACTGGACCGGTTTCGTGACCGGCTGGTTCGACTCGCGCAACATCATCCGACGATCACGATCGCGGATGTCAAACGGGCAACCGGCTGGTCACGTAAATGGGTGATCGCCTGGCTGGAACTGGCCGATCGCCTGCAGTGGACCCGACGAGAGGGGAACGTACGCCGGGTGCTGATCCGAAATGACGTAGAGCGGAAGGACGCGAAGTGACAGTGGTGCATAGAAATTTTTGTCACTTTTTCCCGTCCATTCCCCGTTCGTTACTTTTCCTCCCGCCACTTCACATTGGAAACGTACCACTAACGGTACAGCGCCAGATCGTCCGCCGTCAGGCCGACGAAGTCACGATAGGCGAGCAGATGCACGGCCAGCACGATCGCCATGGCGAGCGGCTGAAGGATCAGGTAGCCCACGACGAATAGCGCAGCACCAACCGATGACGCGGCCAGCAGAATGATCGTCTGGGCCAGCAGGAGCATCAGAAAGTTCAAAAACTGCGGTTTGACCAGGTCAACGCTCGTGCGGATCGCGTCGATCACGCCCATATTGCGGAACAATACCAGAGGAAATGCAAAGATCAGGAACGTTCCCACGATCACCGGGTAGACCAGGAAAAATGTGCATATCATGCAGCAGCCGATGCAGGAAAGCGTCCCGAGAATGCCGGACACGATCGAATGTGGTCCCCCGAGTGCCGGCAGGACCAGCATCAACATCAGCAATACCATACCCGCAATGGGCACCAGCGCGATCACAAGGAACAATACCGTCGTCGGGCCGTATCGGCGGAACCCCTTGAAGATATCCCCGACTTCTGCCGGTTGATGCACCATCCGTTTGGCGATATAGACATACACCCCACCGGTCAGGGGACCGCCGATCAGCAATACGGCGGGGGCGCACAGAATCCCCGTGATCGTCATGATCAGGGAGTACACCACCAGGGTCAGCATATATTCCAACCATGCGGACCGTACGATTTCCCACGCTTCGTTGAACCACTCACCAATGCGAACGCTGGGAACTGCGGTATCCATCACGGGTCTCCCATGCACCGGCGCGGACCATGGCCGTGGACCACGCGTTGCGCAACCGGGGCTACACCTGCGTCAGTTTCAAGTCTTCATCCCACGTGAGGATGGTATGTGTATAGACATCCTCATCCCGGATTCCGCGTTTGATCTCACTCACGTGCGCGTAGGTACACCCGAGTTCTTTCAGGATGTAATCGATCGCCTCTTCCGGGAACGATGACGTCCCGCATACATATACGTCCAGCGCCACATATCGGTATTCCGGCCACGTATGGATGGTAATATGCGATTCGGCAACGATGACGACACCGCTGACCCCGGTAGGCGTAAAGCGATAAAAATAGGACGTACGTATTTCCATTTTCCCGACTTTCGCCCCCGCCAGGAGGATCTCGCGCATGCGTTCGGGATCACCGATCACCTCGGGACGACATCCGGCCGCTTCGACAATGTAGTGAAACCCGATGGTGTCCAATGCCCCCCTCCTGATGAAATTTCGTGGGATACAACGGATTCAATATACGTCTCTATCCCATGGGATGCAATGGCCATCGGGCCATACAAAACGAACGCCGGTGTCTACTGGACAGCGTCGCCCGAGTGGATTCGCCGCCAATATTTCGGTGCAAACAGGCGTAACATCTGTGCATGTGCCTGTTGCGAATACACGACTGTTGCACCGCCCACGCCGGTATCACCGGACGGATACGCGCCCTTCTCGCCAGTAATGAACGGCAGCAGATCGATCATCTCGATGTCGGCACCCATTTTCAGATTCAAAAAGCGAATGATCTCGTTGGCGAGCACGGCATATCCCAGAGGCGTCGGATGGATCGCATCATAACTGAACAATCCACCGAGCAGATACCGGCCGGTCAATTCCACGCCGCCCACCGGATAGCCGTGTTCGGCGATGGCATCAAATATCGTTCGGAAATCGAACACCTCGTACCCGGCATTCCGGGCGATGTCCGCAATCTTCTCATTGTACGCGTCCAGCAGAGAACGATAGGCGGCGATCTCGTCCGGATAGAGCACGACGTCATCCGGGAGCGGTTGACCGTTCCCGCCCAGATTTTTCGGAATTCCATACCCCTGCGCGATCAGGGACGACGCGGCCAGGGTCACGAGTGCATCCTGGGGAATCGGTCCGCGCGTGCCCAGGAGCGGAATCGGTGCACCGTTGACGAGTACACACTGGCGCGTGACCGGATCCGGTACACAGGGTGGAATCGTGGCCGCAAAGGGCGTTTTCGTTGCATCCGGAAGATTGATGACGAGTACTTTGGTGTTCGGCAGCAGTGTACGCAATCCGTTTATCAGTGTCGAAAACTGATTCACAAAAACGGACAGCGGCGTGACGGTGACATTTTCAATGATGGTTGCGGCCAGTACCCCGGCGAGGAGATCGTTATTGCCGATCCAGACGATGACAAACGTCGGCTGCGATGCGACGAGTTGCTGAAACTGTGTGCCCAATCCGCGCAGTACCACGTCAAACAGCGGATTCGTTTCGGACGACACCGTATTCATCACGTCCGCGGTCGTCGCACCCGGTACTGCCAGGTTGTTGTACGGGCGCGGCAGTCGGAGATTGGTCGGTGTCCCCAGTCCGGGTACCGGTTGAATGACTGTCTGCGGGAAGATCGAAAACAACTTCAGCCGCGGCGGAATACCGGGATCGGAGACGAGCGGTTGCTGAAAGTCCGTATTCCCCACCTGCGCGGCAATCAGAGCCGGATAACTGTACTGCTGAAACAGTTCGTTCAGTGCACCGTGTGAAAATCCGGCGGTCAAACTGTCTCCGATGACATAAAACCGGGTAAAATCCACCTGCGCCCATACCGCAGGGACAAGTCCCCACCCCAGGATCCATGCCATGCATATGTAGCGTTTCATCACACGCCTCCCTGACGATTAAAACGTGTATCCGATGCTGACACCCACGAGTGTGGTGAAGTTTTTATACGTCCCGTAATAGTGACGACAGACCTGGAACGCTTCCGGCGTGGAACAGTCTTCTGGCGTTACCGTGCGATTTTCGAAGAACAGCAACAGTCCGGCCACATCGACCGTCCAGGGACCGGAACGGAACTGAAAACCGAGATTCACGCCCCAGCGATCGGCGTCCGGGAGCACGGGGTCGACGGACTCGACCGGAACGGGGTTCTGGTCGAAGAGAAATCCTCCCAGAATGGTCCATCGCTCGTTGAGCCGTTTTTCCACACCGAACCGGACGTTGAACACATCGTCGTAGTTTTCCGGCAGGACCGTCTCCGTCTCTCCTATGATCAGACGAATCCGTTCAAACCGGCTCCACTGCGCCCAGTTGATATCGATCTCAAAATCCCATGTCTCCCATGGAGAAATGGCGATACCGAATGACAGGAACTTCGGAAAGGCGAACCCCGGTGCCTGCGCGGGAACGGGTTCGGCCGGAATCTGTGCACGCAGTAACGCATCGAGTTGCGGGTTGCCCGTGGGAATCAACGTCAGCCGGGATGTACCCTCCAGATCGACGTCCATATGATGCCGGTATGAGAACCCGATCCGCACCTGATCAGTCAGTCGATACAGGAATCCGGCAGCAAACCCCACGCCCCAGCCCAGGTCACTGTCCAGTTCCGCACGCGCAATATCGATAAACCGTGTCGTAAACGGTTCAAAAAACTCAACGAACCGGTTAAAATGAACGTCCACCGCCCGGATTTCCACACCCGCACCGATGGCAAACCGTTCGGACACCCGCACGGCGATCGTCGGCTGGATGCTGAACGTCGTAATGCCACTGTCATATGAGATATGCCGTCCGGTAAAGGACTCCGGATTTTCCCAGGATGTGGCCAGGCCGAATGCGGAAAACACCCCGATACCGATCACCACGCGTTCGTGAATCCCCTTGGTGATATACAGTGTCGGTGGGAAAAAGATACGGCTCTTGACGTCTTCTGTAATACCGTTTCCGGGGAACGGATTCATCCCCTCGAACGACACGTCGGGTAAAATGGCGGTACCCCCGAGGTAAATCTGCCATGCGTGCGTTTGAAACGCCAGTCCGGCCGGGTTGAAGAAAATCGCCGATGGGTCACTCGCCGTCGCCGTAAACGCCCCGGAACGCGCCATGGCCCGAGCACCCTGTTCAAAAATACTGAACCCCGCCGCATGGACTGTGGCAATGGAACCCATGAGTACAACCAGGACACTCCCGAAAATCCACCACCGTGTGCATTTCATGAGGAACCTCCCGTTGGATATCAGGTGAGGAAATTTCATCATACCAGATGTTCCCTTCATGACGCAAGAACCGCGACCGGGATTCGAGTCCCCATGGCAACGTTTTCTCCTCATTCCAGATGACTCCGCGTGATCCGATACTTCGGAAAACGTTCAGGGGGGAGACACTCCCCGGAATGGCGCGTGTCCGGACAATCCACCGGTACCGGACCATGTGTCCGCGGCCCTATCGGGTCGCAGGTTCGGCGCGGCCGCGATATACGGCACCGACGCGGGACTGCAACGGGCGTTGAATATACGGCCGAATGATTTCCACCGCACGGACGATCTGTTGAATATCCACGTCGATCGATGCGCCGGACGCACGTAACGCATACACCACGTCTTCCGTGGCCACATTGCCGGACGCTCCCGGCGCATACGGACAACCGCCGAGTCCACCGGCGGACGCGTCGAAACGCACCACTCCGTATTCCTCCCATGCGGTGAGCACGTTGGCGATCGCCATGCCGTACGTGTCGTGAAAATGGAGCACGACTTTTTCGACGGGCACACGGTCCAGCAACAGATCGAGCAGTGCCCGGACGTCCCGGGGTACAGCACGTCCAATGGTGTCCCCGATGGAGAGTTCGTCGACACCGAGTTCCAGCAGACGCTCGGCCACGCGTACGGTCTGTGCGGGATCGATTTTCCCCTCATAGGGGCAGTAAAACGCTGTGGAGATGTACGCCCGTACGAATACCCCGTGCTGACGGGCGGCGTCGATCACGGGCCGGAATCGACGGTAAGACGCTTCGATGGAGGCATTCGTGTTCTTTCGATTAAACGTCTCGGATGCGGCGGTGAAGACGGCGATTTTACGGACCCCCACCGACAGCGCCCGCTCCATGCCCCGCATATTCGGAACCAGCGCCGAATACACGACGTTCGGTTTTCGTGTCAGCCCGCGGAAGACTTCTTCTGCATCCGCAAGTTGAGGCACCCACCGGGGAGAAACAAACGACGTGACTTCAATTTCCGGTACACCCGTTTCGGCCAGAGCGTGAATGAAGGCGATCTTCATCTCCGTCGGAACAAACGCCGGCTCATTCTGCAGGCCATCGCGGGGGCCGACTTCCGTGATCCAGATGGATACCATACCATGCTCCTGTATCCAGATCCCCGGCTCACTCGGCGTCGGAGGGATCCGCGGTACGGTGTTCCCCCCTGCGGGTGACGATGAGCACATCGCCCTGCTGCACGAGATCACCCGCGCGCACGTGTACGGCTTCGATGTGCACGTGTGCCGGGGCCTCGATCTGCAGTTCCATTTTCATGGCTTCCAGAACGGCAAGTACCGTTCCGGCGGGCACCGTTTCACCGGGTTGCACCCGGATGTCCACAATACGACCCGTCATGGGCGCCGTAATGACGCTATCTGCGACAACCGTATCCCGTGTATCCCGCACCGCATGGGACACGGGGACCCGCTGCAGGTATACCGTGCGTCCCTGCAGATGCAGCCATACACCGTGCACATCCGCAACGGCCACGGCCTGCCATCGACGATCCCCGACCTGAATGACAAACCGGTGACCGATGCTGTGATATCGCACCTGTATCCGTACCGGTTCGCGGAAGTCGTCTCCCGTCAGGGTGAGGTTCACCGTGTGTTCATCGATCGGCAGAACGTCCATCGTGCACGTGCGACGCTGATACTTCAGTGTCCAGCGAACCATGCGCGCCTCGCAGGATCATCCCGAGATACGCGACGACTGAATGGTCATCGCCGGTCACGACGCCGGAATGCGTGTATTCGACGAGTTCGCCCTGAACGGCGCCCAATGCGCGTGCCGCCATCAAAACAACCGTGGTGGGAAGATACCCGCACATACTGATCTTGTACGTATGCACCGCCTGATACAGAGCCGGACCGTCCACCGCTGCGATCGCCCGGATGGCATGCTGATCGATGTCCGCAGCGTCTTTTGCGGGAATGTAATGCGACATATCCGTACTCGCGACGAGCAGGACCGGTTCGGAGGTATCCCGGACGGCGGTCACCACCGCCTGGGCGAGTGCGGTCAACGCGGTCATATCGGTCGTACCGACAACGATCGGTACAAACGAAAATTCCCGGACCAGATACTGCAGAAACGGCAGCTGCACCTCAATAGCGTGTTCACGCAGATGGGCCTGCGTGTCATCCTCCAGATACGGACACGCGTCGAGCAGCCGACGTGCCAGGTCCTCGTCAATGGGCACGACACCGAGCGGCGTTCGCCACGCTCCGTGGGCCCAGCACGACAGCGGTGCGCCCATCCCCGTGTGATTCGGTCCGAAGATCAGTACGCGCCGGGGAATGTGTACCCTGCTGTAAACGCGCCCTGCCGTGCGCCCGGAATAGATATACCCAGCGTGCGGACAGACAACGCCGATGGCCGGGATCCTGGGTGTATCCGGGTGCACGAGCTGGGCCAGCATCTTTCGAAGTTCCCCTTCCGCACCCGGGTAAAAATACCCGGCAACGGCCGGTGCACGAAGTCGCATGCGGATGGCCCTCCGCTGATCGCGTATCGGGGTATTATACGGTCCCTGACGGGAACAGAAAAGCCATGGAATTCCGGGATCGAGACAGGCCATGGGACAGGGGAACCACCGGATCCACCGGTGTGCCGGTGGCCACCGGTCTCAGGTGTCGGGTGTCCGGTCTCAGGTCTCAGGGAAACTGGTATCTCCGGGATGGGGACATCGCATGGTCGCATGGGCACCCACGGTGTCCCATGGCCTGTCCCGATCTCAGATGGGATTTCCACCGCGGTTCAATATACCGGCCGAAGCGGTGTGGTCACCGTTCATGACGATCTTCGATTTCATCCGGATGGTGCGCCATTTCATCCAGAGCGACGGTTTCCAGTTCTTCGGGAATCGGTAGATCGATGGGAACCGGCCGCAGAGTCGGAAACAGCAACACCTCGCGAATGGAGGTCACATCACACAGGAGCATCGCCAGCCGATCGATGCCCAGCCCCAATCCTCCCGTGGGCGGCAACCCGTACATCAGGGCCAGGACATAGTCCGCATCCATTTGATGGGCTTCCTCGTCGCCGGCCGCTCGCTGGCGGATCTGGTCGGCAAAACGCCGTTTCTGCTCAAACGGATCGTTGAGTTCGCTGAACGCATTGGCGAGTTCCAGTCCCCCGATGAACAGTTCAAACCGTTCGACCAGTCGCGGGTTATCCCGTTTCCTGCGGGCCAGTGGCGAAATGTCCACGGGAAAGTCAATGACAAAAGTCGGCTGAATGAGATGCGGCTGGACCGTACGTTCAAAGATCTCACCGATCAGTTTGCCCCACGGCAGCGATTCCGCATGGGGCACCCCGAGTGCACGTGCGTTGGCAACGAGTGCATCACGGTCTTCAAGTTGCGATTCGGTCAGGTTGCCGATGGTGCACAGTCCTTCCAGCATGGACAGGCGACGCCATGGGGGCGTCAGGTCGATCCTCTGGCCCTGATATTCGATCTGCAACCGTCCGAACAACGTCTCGACGAGCGATGCCAGCATTTCCTCCATCAGGCGCATGATATCCTCGTAATCCGCATACGCCTGGTAAAGTTCCAGCATGGTGAATTCCGGATTATGCAGCACGGACACCCCTTCGTTGCGAAAATTCTTTGCCACTTCATACACCCGTTCCAGACACCCCACGATCAGCCGTTTGAGGTAAAGTTCCGGCGCGATCCGCAGGTAGAGATCGATATCCAGTGCGTGGTGATGGGTGACAAACGGACGGGCAAGTGCGCCCCCATAGATCGATTGCAGCACCGGGGTTTCGACCTCGACGAAATCGCGCCCGTCCAGAAACTGCCGGATCGTTCGGACCATCCGGGAACGCATGAGGAAAATGCGGCGTACAGCGGGATTTGCAATCAGATCGAGATACCGTCGCCGATAGCGGACCTCGACGTCGGTCAAACCGTGCCATCGTTCAGGCAGCGGCAGCCAGCATTTGGCCAGCAGGGTCCAGCGTTCAACGCGTACGGTCAATTCACCGGTACGGGTGCGAAAGAGGTGTCCCTCAACGCCGACAATGTCGCCCACATCCAGGCTGACGAATGCGTCATACGCGGCGGCACCGAGTTCGTCCCTGCGGACGTACACCTGCAGGCGATGTGTGCGTCCCTGCAGATGCGCAAAGGTCGTCCTTCCGTGCCAGCGAAGTGATTGCACCCGACCGGCAACCCGCACATGCACCCGCTGCAACCGATCCGGATCGGTCTCGTCCCGATAGGCTGTGACCACCCGATCGATCGCGTCCGTTGTTGCATACCGGTATGGGTATACCGGGACGCCCGCTGCCCGAATCTTCTGCAGAATGGTCCACCGTTCACGAACGAAATCCCGCTCGGACATGCCGGCATGCTCCCGTGAGTTCAAATGATGGCATCGTCCATCTCCAGCCAGGCGAGTTGTAACGCGTGTTCCGCTTCGACTTCACTCCGTCGTACTCGCGATCCGGAACCCGCAATGATCTCGTGTAGACGGTCGATCATCTCCGCCGAGATCTCGAAATTGCGGCTGGTGATGTGTTCCACGTTCAGCCCCAGAGGCACGCGGATCCGCTCGCGTTCTACGAATTCCATGATATCCATGAGAATGCGTTCCGCCACCCGAATCGATCGCCAGGCAATCCCCAACCAGCCGCGCAGTAACTCCCGCTCGACCTCCGGTGGGATCACGACACCCAGCCATTTCAGAAAGCGAATATCCCCGGCCGATGATACCGGTGCAAAACTCAGAAAGATGCGCCGTGGCGGTACACCCTGTTGTTGACACAGACGGTCATAGTCGCGCAGCAACTCCTGAATACTTCGGGATTCATACAATACCTGACTGGTAAAGAACTCGATACCCATCCGGGCTTTCTGCAGGAGACGGTTCGGTTCATCCCGCTGCGGATCCGGTTTACGGCGGGTGGGAATGGTGATACCCCCGATACAGTAATCGATCGGAGCGGCCAATCGGGCACCATTGAGCGGATGCCGCCCCCGCCGGAGATCCTGCGATAGCCAACGTGCGGTCTCCAACACGGAGGGACCCGGATAGCGGATCTGACTGGATTCCCCCCCAACGACGATCAGGTTGTGAATGCCGTATTTCTGATACGTATGCACCAGCCAGCGCACCTGTGCCGGACGGGGTGCATACACCACACATCGATTGATGATGACCTCAACACTGGCCGGGAGATGCGCCTGCAGGGTGGCCGCAAACTTCCGGGGCGCCATCTTGGGAACAAACGCCTGGGGACGCTCTCCGGTCCGGCTTTCCGGGCGTACTTCGGGGATATTGATGGCATCGATCGGCACCGCAACCGTACGCAACAGTTCCAGAACGGACTCAACGACCGCGTGCACCTCTTCCGGTGCTGCCTGTTCCGGCGGTGGGAGCAGTTCGTAAAACACCACCATTCCGTTGCGCCGGAGAATTCGATCGCGCAGACACTCCACCATGGATATACCTCCACCCGGAGAAACAGCCCCCAAGATTCGAAAAAATAATCCGGCGGCGAGAAACCCATCACTTCAAGGAGAAAACCGCAGTCAACGCGACCTGTACGGCACCGATGCACCGGCCGCCCGTCGTCGGGGTCAGCATTGCCGATTACGCGGACGCTGGAAATATTGATATAATATACACTTGTTGCCGCATGGAGTCAAAAAGATGGACCACCGGGATCGGGACAGGCAATGGGACAGGGGACGTACCGGATGCGCGGATGGCCCGGTTGGTGGCAGGGGTCGGGTCTCAGGTCCCAGGTTTCGGGTCTCGGGTCTCAGGTCCCAGGTACGGTCAATATGCGGACAGCCATAGCATACACAGGTATCGTTCTGGGACTCGTGACGGTCTGTATCGGCCTGGACGTGCTCGTCGCACGGGAGTTCCGTCCGGCTCATGATGCCGTTGTATGGAGCCACCGTATCGCGGTCCTCGGCAGCGGCTGGACCATCGCGGGGATCGGCATCGCGTGTCTCACATTCGCGGGCTTGCACCGTCGAAAGGCCCGAGCCTGGCGGGAGTGTGGCCGGGCAATTTTAATCAGTGGCGCGGGCACGGGTCTGATCGTCAATGTGATCAAGATCCTGGTCGGCCGCGCCCGTCCGTATGTCATCAACGATTGGACGGATGTGTTGATGTTTCACCCGTTGACCATTTACGGACGATGGCAGTCGTTTCCATCGGGACACACGGCCGCCGCATGGGCAACCGCGGCCGTACTTGCGAAAGTCTGTTCGCCCGCGCTGCGTGTACCGATTTATGGAACCGCCGTCGCGGTGGGGGTTGCACGCATCATTGAAAAGAACCATCATCCGAGTGATGTCATCGCCGGTGCAATCATCGGAACGGTCATCGGTCGATGGGTCCTGACGCATATACAACGCTCCACATCCCTGTCGGCATTGTTTGTGCGCCTGCGTCCATGGGCGATCGGCACGCTGTTGCTTGCGACCGTTGTGATCGGTGGGGCCATCTTGCGCGAAACCGCGTCCGACCGGTGGTGGATGTTCCGCCATCTGCTTGCGGATGGTCCCACGCATTCGCAGACGGCATCTCCCGCGCGGTCCACGCCGGATCCCCCGCCCGGATGGGACATACACGCTCCTGTGGTCAAACAACTCACCGCGCCGGTGGTTTTCGCCTCGAATGTCCGGGGATCGTTTGACATCTATATGCTCACGCGCGACGGTGTGATGCTGCTGATCGGGTCCCCGGCGAATGACACGTATCCCGCACCTTCGCCGGACGGACGCTGGATCGCGTTTCAACGCCAGAAAGGGCGGCAGTACGATCTATACCTGTACGATCGCGTAACGCACACCATCCGTCCGCTGATGACGACGCCCATGAGCGAAGAGAATCCCGCATGGTTCCCGGATAGCCAGCGTATCGCGTTCGATTCCGATCAGGCCGCACGCCGGCAACTGTTCGTGGTGGACATCTTCACCGGACAGGTTACGCAACTGACCCGGGGCATGTTCTCCCGCAACATCCTTCCGGATGTATCCCCGGACGGGCGGACCATTGCGCTCACTTCGAGTGCACTGTTCGGCTGGAGTATCGGGCTGCTGGATGTTGCGCAGGGCGATCTGCGTATCGTCCTGAAAGGTGCATCCTGTCGACCGGACTGGGCGCCGGACGGCCAGCGCATTGCACTGACCACAACACGATTCGATGGCAAGGGGGATATCGCGATACTGGACGTCCGTACCGGTCGTCTGGAAAATCTAACGCCGGATCGCCCGCACATGTACGACTATGATCCGCGCTGGTCCCCGGACGGACGCTGGATTGTCTATCAATCGAGTGCGGACAAACGAACGGGCAACTGGCGCATCATGGTGCTCGACACGGTGCGGCGTCGTTCCTACCGGTTACTTGACAGTGCTGGTCAGGACGTATATCCCGCGTGGCTCCCCGAGCCCCCGTAGGGACGGGCAATGGGACACGGTGAGTGACCGGTCTGCCATGCGCCATTCCATCCGATGCAATGCCGGTCTCCCTGAGACCCCGATATCCGCCACCTGCCACCCGGCACCTGATACCTGGGACCTGACACCTGATACCTGATACCTGGGACCTGGCGTCGATCGGGTCATCCGCGCATCCGGCGCATCCCGTGTTCCATTGCCTGTCCCGATCTCAGGGGCCGGTTTCTTGCACACCGGGGAGAAATTGTGTATGTTCGTAAGACTCATGCACTGTGCGCTGAGGGAGGTATGCGCGTTCACACGCGGGTTCACGGCGATACTGTTCTGGACCGTATCGAACGTGAAATCGCCGGGGAAAAAGCCGCTGCCCTGGGACGGATCGGTCGACGGCTACAGCAGATTTCCGAACGGTTACGGGTTCTATGGATGGCACGCTGTGCCGGACACGACGGGATCGATGCGGAATACATGCGCCTGCGTCGGGAGTTTTTTCGCTATCTCTGGTACTGGAAAGTACAACGGGAAGCCATGGGATTTCGCACGCATCCGCCACCGGAAACGTGGCTGTTTATTCCTCCATGCCCTGAAGGTTCCGCATCCCTGTCAGGAGGACATCGGTGAGTACGGCACATCGTTCTCCAGAAACCGCACACCGGGTATGGCAGGAGTTAATGCGGGTTGAACGCATCGGCATCGTCGGGCATACCTATCCGGATGGCGACGCCATCAGCAGTATGCTCGCACTTGCGCAGTTGCTCGACATGCAGGAAAAAACCGTACAGCTCTTCAGTCGACACCCGGTTCCCGAATATCTGCGTTTCCTTCCCGGCCTGGACCGCATCGATGTGACGGCATCGATGTCCCATGCGCTGGACGCGCTGGTCTTCATTGAGTGTACGGATCCCGAGCGCACCGGAATTGCGGGCCTGCAGCAGACGCGTCACTGGATCAACATTGACCATCACGCATGCAACCGTCTGTTCGCGCATATCAACTGGGTGGACCCCGCGGCGCCCTGTGTGGGGGCGATGATCTATCAACTCGCCACGGTCGGCGGACTGCAGCCGCCGACCACGTTTTATACGTACATCTATGTCAGCCTGATGACCGATACGGGCAACTTTCAGTACAATCTGCATCCGCGTGTCTTTGCACTCGCGTATGATCTTGTCCGTCGAGGCGTACCGGCCGAATGGATCCATCGGGAGGTGTACGGCCGGTATCCTGTCCGGAAGTGGCGCCTGCTCGCGCGTGTACTCGATACACTGGAACAGTCCGAGGACGGACGAATTGCCTGGATCACGGCAACAGCGGATATGTTGCGCGAGCTGGGGGCACAGTACGAAGATCTGGACGGGTTTGTGGACTATCCGTTACGGACGCGGGATGTGGAAGTGGCCATTTTCTTCAAAGAAGTTGCCCCGAACCGGTTTCGTGTGAGTCTACGCTGTCATGAACCCTGGAATCTTCTGCCCCTCGCGCAGCAATTCGGTGGCGGCGGGCACCGTAAAGCCGTTGCGTTCCCCATGACCGGCACACTTGCCGATGTCAAGGCCCGGGTACTCGAATCTGTACGGGCGTATCTTCACAATGCTGACGTATACGTGTCGGATTACCCCGAACTGGCGTATTCGCGCTGAAGGACTCCACCGTCCATTCGGCACGTGTGCAAACGCCCGAACTCCCAACTGCGTGAATGCGGACCGTATTCCGAAATTCAAAGGTACGCAACCGCGAGTGTCGTATGAGAAATGTATGGACCGGCATCCGATACGGTCTCGTGCTTTTCGGCGCGGTGACCGTTCTCTTCACTCTCTGGCAGAGTTTCCGTCTTGTGCAACACAGCACCCGCGTCGCCGAAACGGAACAGACCCGCCTGATCGAAACCGTCCTGTTGCCCACACTGACCCACGGTCTCGTGGACAGCCTGGAGCATCGACTCGCCACGTATCAACGGCTGCTGCTGGCGCTGGGGACGCACATTGAACAGCACTGGCACCGCCCGCAGCGACCGTTCCGGAACGACCGCACGGACATGATCCTGCAGATCCCGCCCCCCGCCTCCGCCGCGTCCCTTACCGCAACACCCACATTCTGGTCACTCGTAACGTTCATACCCATTATCGATCAGCATCCCCTGATCGCTCACGTATACGTCATTACACGGAAATACATTCAGGTATACCCGGCAGCGAATGATACGACGTTCTGGTCCCGGATCTCCCCGGACTTTCGATTTGACACGCTTTCACTGTTTCGTATGGCCACGCCGGAAGCCAATCCCCATCGCCAGACACTCTGGACATCCCCGTATCCGGACGCACGCGGTTCCGGATGGGTGATCACCCTGTTTCGTCCGATTTACGTTCACGACACGTATCAGGGCGTCGTTGCCCTGGACCTGCGGCTGGAAGCCTTTGCACGCCTGATTCGCCATCCCGGGCTGGTGGAACGTCATGGATTGATCCTGCTGTTCAATGATGCTGACCAACTCGTGACCGGGTACCCGTTTCACCGTGTCAAAGAGGTCTGGCCGGAATGGCCGTACCAGACGCATCCTCCCGTGCAACCGTATCCCCTTGCGGAACCGCCCCGGTTGCCGTATTTTACACTGGCCGATCTGGCCACTGCGCTGGCACTGCCGCGCGGGTTTTTCGCAGATCACAACCGTGGCCCGGTCGTTCACAGGATCGCGCAGCAACCCTACTGGCTCGTCTGGCAAAAACTGCCCAGAACGCACTGGTCCGTCGTGTTGCTGACTCCACGCACCCCCTGGTTGACGGCCACGCTTCAGGCCGATTCGCTGCGGCGATACCTCTGGCTCGGTATGCTCAGTGTGATCCTCACCGTATTGATCTACACCATCGGTACCATCTGGGCACAGACCACCACCTGGAAACGGTTGATTCAGCCGCTGGAAGCCATGTCCGGCGATCTGGAAAACGATCGCCTGGTCACCATTCCGCACGGCGGAGCCGCGGTAGTCCAGACCCTGGCACGACACATCCGTCGTTATCAGGAAACAGCGCAGGCCATGCTGGAACGGTGGCGCCATGCGAGTGAAGAAATTCGGCTGGTACTCGAAGCCGCCCAGGAGGCTTACGTCCGTCTGACAACGGACGGACGCATCGTCGACATGAATTCCCGGTTCGAACAGCTCTTTCAATGCCGCCGCACCGAGGTGTTTCAGCGCCCGTTTATGGATCTGTTCATCGGGAAAAGCCGTGCATTCATTCAGGACCGGCTCCAGCGATGGCGTGAGGAACCGGAAGTCATTCAGAAACCGGTGGAGATCCATACCGGAGAAATGCGGTACCTGCTGTTCTCTGTCAGCCCATTGCGCGTGGGCGGCCGGTCCACACACGTGATCGTCATGGTCCACGATATGAGCGATTACCACGAGGCGGAAATCCAGCTGTCGCGTGCAAGTACGACTGATCCGCTGACAGGATTGCTCAACCGTCGCATATTTCTGGAATCCGTAGAACTGTTCTGTCATCGCACGATGCATCAATACCACACGTTCAGTATCGTGCTCATCAATCTGGATTCGTTCCGGAAGATCCTGCTGGAGTACGGCACGACCGCCGGGGACGTGATTCTGCGCCAGATTCCCAAGGTCGTCGCGTGGCCGGAACAGGCGATCGTCGCGCGGTACGGAAACGACGAGTTCACCGTGCTGCTGCCACAGACTTCACTGGATATGGCCTTCGCATGGGCCGAACAGACCCGCCAGCAGATCGAACAGACTGAATTCGTCGTGAATCACCACCGTATCCGTATCACCTGCAGTTGTAGTGTGGTCGCCTTTCCGGAACACGGCCGGACCGTGTCCGAACTCCTGAGCAGTCTGTACCTGACCATGGACCATGCGAAACAACTCGGTGGGAATCGGGTCCTCACCATTGAACAGTCCACAGTACTCCGTACGGGATCGGTGGCTGTCCAGGTGGGCCGTCCCGCGGAACTGTTCGCCGCGCTGGAAGAGGGGCGCGTGATTCCCTTTTTTCAACCCATCGTGCATCTGCAAACCCAGGAAATCATCGGGTACGAAATTCTCAGCCGTCTGATCGCACCGGACGGGACCATCATTCCCGCCTGTGAATTTTACGACGCGCTGGAGACGCTCCCACCGTTTGAACAGATCCAGTTTGACCAGCGTGTTCTTGTGCAGGCATTTGAACGCCTGCGTGCGCACAGTGCGGGGCTGATTTTTATCAATCTATCCCCGGCGTTCATTGTGTTGCAACAACAGTTCGAAGATCTGTGCAATCAGATCATGCGTGCAGAGTTTCCCCCGCGACAGATCGTGTTCGAAATTTCCGAACGGGCGGTGTTTCGTGACCTGCAGGGACTGCAACGAATGGTGTTCCTGGCACAGGATCTTGGGTTTCGATTCGCCGTGGACGATTTCGGGAGCGGGTTTTCCTCATTTCAATACTTCCGCATGCTGCCCATCGATTTTCTGAAAGTCGATGGCTCATACATCCGGGGGATTCATCTGTCTCTGGACAACCGCCGGTTTTTAGAGGCGTTCATATTGCTTGCCCATCATTTTGGCATCGAAATCATCGCCGAACATGTCCAGAATGAAGCGGATCTGATGCTCATTCGCCGTATGGGGGTACCGTACGGACAGGGATTTCTCCTGGGCAGACCAATGGAAACACCCATCGGTGTGGGGGAACCCCCGCAGACGCGACGGGACGAGGATGCGGACGAATAAAGGGAATTCGGGGTACGGGCTGCCGCACTGTTACGTCCACCATCTCTGCGGCAGTGTATTCAGCACCTGCTGGCGACGGGCACAGGCACTTTCAATCCATCCCGCCGTGGTCAGGCAGAAGAGCATGAACGATCCCCCGTAACTCACCAGCGGCAGGGGCAGTCCGGTCACCGGTGCCCAGCCGATCGCCATTCCCGTATTGATCACGACATGGAACCCCCAGATCGCGGTAACGATCGCGATCAGCATCTGTGCAGCCGGGTCCGGGTGCTGTGCTGCAATCGTCAGCCACCGGGAAAACAGTCCCATATACAGCAGGAACACCGCAAGGACACCCACGAATCCCCACTCTTCACCCAACGACGTAATGACGAAATCCGTATGCCGTTCGGGTACAAACCCGAGTTGCGTATGCATCCCCCGCAGGTATCCCTTGCCCCAGAACCCTCCAGATCCGAGCGCGATCTTGGACTGGATCACCTGGTATCCCACGCCCCTGGGGTCATACTGTTCGCTACGCAAAAAGGCCAGGACACGCGCACGCTGGTACGGTTTCAAAACGGACCATCCCATCGGAACCGCGACCAATACGGCCAGTGCCAGTGTCAACCAGTACCGGACGGGCATCCGCAACAGCCACCATACGACCACGGGCGGAACGACAAACGTCAGCATGGTTCCGACGTCCGGTTGCCACAACACGAGTATGGCGGGCACGCCGACGATGAGGAGTGTGATGCCGAGGTCCAGGATGTGGAACCGATGCGTCGATCCGGGTCGTCCCCCGTAGAACCGGGTCAACAACAGGATCACACCCATTTTCGCCACTTCCGCCGTCTGCAGGTGCAACGGTCCGATCGAGAGCCAACTGCGCGATCCGGCCACCCGATGACCGACCACCAGAGTGATGCCGAGCAGCGCCAGACTCAGCGCATAAATATACGGTCCCCACGCGATCCATTTCCGGTACGGCACCACGATACTGATAACGGCAAGACCGATGCCGAGAAATACGGCGATCCCCTGGCGGACGACGTAATACCACCCGTGGGAACGGAACGTTGTGCTGTAGATCGTGAACACCCCCATGGCGATCAGCACGCAGACGATGCCCACGGTCCAGATGTCCAGATCACGGATCCGCATACGTGAGTCCTCCGCCCGCCGCGTATGGACCGGTGACCGCATCGTGGCGGCGATGCCGCGCGGCACGACGATGACGAAAGTACTGCACGAATATCCGACGTGCGAGGGGTGCGGCGATCTCGCCGCCATGGCCGCTGTGTTCGACGATCAGGGCGAATGCCATGGGGTCCTCCGGGTCATCGACCCATCCGATAAACCATGCGTGATGCTTGAGCCGCTCGCGCACTGCTGCGGAGACCCGTTCCTCATGCGTGAGCAGTTCAACGGTGCCCGTTTTCCCGCAGATCCGCACAACGTCATTGTCTGCCCGGCGACCGGTTCCCGAGGTCACCACATCGCACAGGCTGCGCTGAATGAGGTCCCAGATCCACGCATCCGCCTGTAGACGATTGATCACACGGGGTTCCCGATGCACGAGGACGTGGCCCTGCGCCGACCGGATTTCCGCGACGACGTACGGCCGGTACTGCACACCGCGGTTCCACACCATGGCCATCATCATGGCCTGCTGCAGAGGCGTCACGAGCAGTGGTCCCTGCCCGATGGCGACGGAAACGGTTTCACCGGCATACCAGGGTTCGTTACGATGTTGCTGTTTCCAGTAAGTCGTCGGCACCAGCCCGCCCTTTTCGCCGGGCAGATCGATACCCGTGCGCACGCCGTATCCGAACACACTCGCGTACGCGGCAATCCGATCGATCGGCACGCGCGCGCCGATATGATAAAAATAGACATCGCAGGACTCGACGATCGCACGGTGCAGGTCCACGCGACCGTGTCCCCCGGGCCGCCTGCATCGGAACGTGTGGGCATAGAACCGGGCATATCCGGGACAGAACACGCGCTGATCCGGTCGCACCCAGCCTTCCCGCAATGCGGCAACGGCCATCACCACTTTAAACGTGCTGCCAGGTGCGTACAGACCCTGAATGGCGCGGTTCTGGAGCGGATGGGCGGGGTCCTGCACGAGTGCACGCCAGGACTGCACGGGAATGGACGGGATGAACGCGTTCGGGTCAAACGCCGGCACACTGACCATCGCCCGAACCGCACCATCACGGGGATCGACGGCGACAAATGCTCCCTGGCGACCCTGCAGGACACCGTAAGCAATCTGCTGTAACCGCAGATCGAGTGTCGTGACGATATTGTGTCCGGCCTGCGGGGGATGGCGCCGATCACGCATTTCATGCAAACGCAGACCGAACCGGTCCACGAGATAGGCGGTGTCCCCGTACACGCCATGTAATACGGATTCGTAATACCGTTCCACACCGGTTTTCCCCACCATTGCGTCCACGGGCAGATCCGCCCAGGTCCAGCGGGACCGTTCCTCTTCCGTGACCCATCCGGTATACCCGATCACATGCGCAAACACGGGACCGTGCGGGTAGTCCCGCATCGGACGCAGTTCCACGAAGAGATTGGGAAACTCTTCCTGAAAGAATTCAAACCGTGCGATGTCGTCCAGGTCCAGAATCCAGTTGAGTTGCATCGGATAGTACACCGACAGCCGATCCGCAACCCGTCGACGGCGGGCTTTTTCGGTCGGGTCCCAATCCATATGCCGGAGAAAACGGTCCACGACCGCGAGCGGGTGGACCGAACGGTTCTGCGGGTGCCAGACCAGGACCGAACGCATGCGGGTGTCGGCGAGTACCCGTCCGTTCCGATCGAAAATGATACCGCGTGGTGGGTACAGGCGCACCGTCTGTTGTTGATTCGATTCCGCACGCCGAAGATACGTGGAATGGTGGCGGATCTGGACATTCCAGTACCCGCACAGAATACCGCCCAGCAACACAATGAGCACACGCCGCATCCAGAGGATCGGCCGTCTATACGGTGTGGGTGCGGGGGGCGGATGCCACATGCCGAACTCTCTCCCACCAGAGGAAATATATACGAAGGAAGACGATGTTTATCCCGATGTCCAGCGCCATCCATCCGAGATGCAGGTGCAGGGGAAATCCCAGGACCCAGTGGAGTACCTCCAGTGCACTATATTGAAACCCGATGAGCGCAATGACGGTGGTGCAGGTGCCCACCCAGCTCTGGATATTGAGCACGGAACGCAAGATCACCAGCAGAACGGTTTCCGTTCCCCAGACGAACCCGTACAAACCGATCCAGTGTCCCAGTACGATATCCTGCAGGATCCCCCACAGGGCACCGATCCAGAACACCGCCACCGGCGGCCACAGATGTGCACGGAAGATCAACCAGGGACGCACGAGATCCAGCATCCAGCCGCCTTCGGCAAAAAACCATGCGGGGCCGATCCATGCATACCACAGCGCCCACAACCCGACAGGGACCACCCACAACAGACTCCAGCGCAGCAATGCCGCCGTCCCAGACAATTCAGCACCTCCACTCATCGTGCAGTCACGGTCGATACCCTGGGAATGACCGCCACCCATCGCACCTGGAATGCGGACTCGACCGGACGCACCCGATAGATCACCTCACCCGTGTCGAGCACCTGTCGACGGACGATCGTGCCCACCGGAATTCCAGCCGGCAGGACCCCCTCGAGTCCGCTCGTCGTGACGATCGACGCGCGCGCAATGCGGGCGCTGCGCGGAATAAAACGCACAATCGTGGTGTCGAAATCGCCGGTACCGTATAGAATCCCCAACGGACCGCGATCGCCGACCTGGATCCCACAGCGAAAGCGGGGATGGATCACCGGTCGAACCTGCGCGGTCGCCGGACCGGTTTGTGCCACGATGCCCACGAGTCCGTGGGGTCCCAAAACGGCCGACCAGCGGGTGACACCGTGCAACCGTCCGCGATCGATGAGAAACCGGGGTTGTTCCATCGGCCCATCGAGTGGCACGATCACGCGCGCCCAGATCAGCGGTTGCAACGGCCGGTCCCGCCGCCACCGTTCGTACAGTGGCGAGAAGATCTGCAGTTCCCGCAGGATCTGCACGTACTCGTATTCCATGCGCTGGTAGTACCGAAGGAGTTCCTGCAGTCGCCGGTTCTCTTCCGCAAGTCGACGTGCATCCCGCCAGGTGATCCATACCCGATGCAGCGCGCGGGCCATCCGGGAATAGCCCTGCACCCACGGGGTCCAGACCCACTGCTGTACCGTCGCGGCGATTGACACGCCCCGTTGTTCGAGTAACTGCATCGAAACCAGCAACCAGCAGAGAATAGACCACCCCATCCACTGCCGAACCAGCCACCGCCAATGCACCCCGACACGTGTCATCGCAACCGGTTCACTCCGATCGGACGATCTGAATCGTGCAGGCATGGATCACGCCGATGCCGCGATCTGACGGAGCAGTTCCATATTGTCCAGCATCTTCTGAACGCCGTACGCGACGGAGAGCAGCGGATCTTCCGCAATCGTTACCGGTAATCCGGTTTCATCCCGCAACCGCACATCCAGCTTGTCCAGCAATGCACCGCCACCCGTTAACACGATCCCCCGGTCGACGATGTCCGCCGCCAGTTCTGGCGGTGTACGTTCCAGTGCCTCGCGCACGAGATCGACGATTGCATTGACCGTATCCGCCAGGGCCTCGCGGACTTCCTCGGAACGGAGGATGATCGTACGCGGGATCCCCTCGATGAGGCAGCGGCCCTTGATCTCCATGCTGCGTTCTTCGTCTTTCGGTGCGGCCGAACCGAGTTCGATCTTGATCTGCTCGGCAGTGCGTTCGCCAATGAGGAGGTTATACTTCCGCTTGACGTACATGATGATGGCTTCATCCATTTCATTGCCGGCAATGCGGATCGATTTGCTGTACACAATGCCGGACAGCGAGATCACCGCGACATCCGTGGTACCGCCGCCGATATCGACGATCATATTGCCGGACGGTTCATGAATGGGCAGACCGGCACCGATGGCCGCCGCCATCGGTTCGTCCACAAGATACACTTCCGCAGCGTTCGCATTGATCGCCGCCTGCCGTACGGCACGCCGCTCGACCTGGGTAATGCCCGACGGCACTCCGATGACAATGCGCGGTCGGAAAAATCGCCGATGATTCATCGCCTGGCGAATGAAGTACTTCAGCATGTGTTCGGTGATATCAAAATCGGCGATCACGCCATCGCGCAGGGGACGAATGGCCTCGATATTCAATGGCGTTTTGCCGAGCATTTCCTTGGCGCGGTTGCCGATCGCCTCGATTCGACCCGTACGTGTGTTGACTGCGACGATCGACGGTTCGTTCAGGATGATGCCCCCGTTGCGCGAGACCACGACGGTATTGGCGGTACCCAGATCGACCCCCAGATCGCTGGACAACCAACGAACCCATCGCATGAACTTTCCACTCCCTATAGCAGAATGCCGTTCCGAATGGATACCTTTCAGATCACACCACCGGTCAGGATTTCGGATAAAACCGGACGCGTATACCCTCTTCCGTCACCCGGACCTCCATGGTCCACAGGGTCACCTCCCCCTGCGGGTTTTCCACACGGACAGTTTCCCGGGTGACACCCATTTTCTTGACCTTATAGAAAAACCTGAACTTCCCACTCGACTGGATTTTCACCAGTTCGTCCCCGATCCGCACGATACAACCCGGGTGGGCACGTCCCACGATAATGACAAATGAAGAGAACGTCATATGCTGACGCGCCTGGAAATCGCACCGGATGGTCTGCAGACGGGACACGTCTCTGGCCAGCATAAACGATCGCACTTCGGACGGATGGCCCAGCACACCGAGACTATCGATCGCACGCACCCGCCAGAAGTACCATACACCGATAAACCGGTTGGGAATCTCCACGACGGCGTACGTACGCGGGATCACCCACCGCATCGGATGCGCCATATCCGGAAGGTCGTCGATCTCCACCCGATATGCAACAGCCTCCGGAACTCCGGACCATTCCAGACGAACGGAAGAATATTCTCCCGGCTGGACCGGAATGATCTGCCGTCGTCCCGGATACCGTACCATCGGTGCTTCCAGCAATTTGTGTTTCTCGATGGCGCCGCCCGCCTCGATGGCCGCACCTTCACCGGTACCGACCTCGACCTGTTCCGTTCGGGACTGTACCAGTGCACGGCCCCGTTCCACCTCAACGAACGAGCGCATGTCCTCACCGCGCAATCGGATCTGTGCGATCGTTTCCGGTTGCAAATGTGCCCGGACATCGGTCTGGGTGGTGACCAGGGCGTCCTCGTGGCTGACTTCGACCTGAACCGCGCCGATCTCGATCCGGGCGATCTGCGGACGTTTTCGTTGCTGTGTGCATTCCAGGCGCAACAGTGTGTCCGGATTGACCCGGATGCGGGTGCCGTTCGGACAGATGATCTCGGCCAGACCGTTCGGACCCGTACGGATGAGATCGTTTTCCCGGAGTTGCATACGAAAATCCGCCGGTCGGTACAGATACTCTCCGCTGCGTTTCACTTCCACGCGCCCCTCGATACGGGAAAACGTCGCCGCTTCCGGTTGCGGTACGATGTCTTCGATCGTGGGTTGCTGCTGGACGTATGGCCGCACCCATCGCAGATAAACAAACGCTCCGGCGCCGATCAGGATCACCAGGGCAAATCCGATGATCCAGGAAATCGGGATGGTCAACCATTCCACATACGTCGTCGATACCGATTTCCGCGCCATGGCCGACCTCAGTCCAGGCCCTGCCCGGGGGGTTGCAGATTTATTCCGGCGTTCCCGCTGCGGACCGTTCGGTTGGCGTCATGCGCGCCAGCCGCTGCTGCCACATCCGTGCCGCGTCTGGAATATGTGCACGCGCGGCCCTGTACTGCGGATCGAATGTGAGAAAGTACCGATACCCCACACTCTCTCCCCAGAGTGCATCCAGCAGTTCGCGCCGGAGAACCCGGCGGATCTCGTCCCGATGCGCGTCGAACGCGGCGAGATCGACACGCATCCCCTGCGTTTTGAGAAACTCCAGGAACTCGTTGAGCATCGCATCGTCGACGGCAAAATCGCGCGAGAGCAATCGACGGGTGGAGTGATGCGCGCGTTCTTCGGCGGCCTTTTCGACGGGGGCGAACCGACGCGAGAACTTGAGGAACACGTATCGGTCCGCGGACAGGATCGATTGCAAGACGTCCGGGTATGTAAACCCCTCGACCACGACATCCGGCTGGATGCCGCCCTCTCCGAGCACCTCACGGCCCAGGTCGGTCGCATAGGCCTGCCGCTGCCGCATGTGATTGGCCTGGATGTCCGGGAAAAAGTATTCAAAATAGGACGCGTACGGCCGCTGGATCAGCCGCCCGGAGGGCGTGTAATACCGCGCCGTCGTGATTGCCACCGCCGTTTGAAAACTCAGGGGGTATAACGTCTGTACCAGTCCCTTTCCCCAGGTGGGTTCACCGACGATCAGTCCCCGATCGTGATCCTGAATGGCACCCGCCACGATTTCCGATGCGCTCGCCGTTCCCCGATCGACCAGGACGACCATCGGGAAGTCCTCGTACGGTTCGGCACGCTCGCTGCGGTATTCGATCGGGGGACGCACCACACGTCCCCGGATCGTGACAATGGTCAACCCCTTGGGTAAAAACAGATCGGCAACCTGGACCGCCTGTTCGAGGAGTCCGCCGGAGTTTCCCCGCAGATCCAGGATCAACCCCCGGATCGATGCACGCTGCATTCGCTGTAAATACGACCGGACCTCCCCATAAGTGCGTTCACCGAAATTCCGTAACCGGATATAGCCGACCCCATCGTCCACAAACGCATTCACGACACTCACGAGCGGGATTTCATCCCGGACGATTTCCACCTCAAACGGTTGCGGGTATCCCGCACGTTCGATGGTCAGGACCACCCTGGTGTTTCTTGGCCCCCGCAGTTTTCGCACGAGTGCATCGATCGACTGGCCTTCGGTGGGTTCCCCGTTGATCGCGGCGATCACATCGCCCGTCCGCAATCCGGCGCGATGCCCGGGCGTGCCCGGGATCGGTGCGATCACGGTCAATCGCCCGTCCACCATCTGGATACTGATCCCGATCCCGTAAAAAGACCCCTTTTGTTCCTCCAGCATGCGGGCGTAGGCCTTTTCGTCCATAAAACTCGAGTGCGGGTCCAGATTCTGCAACATTCCGATGATGGCCCCTTTCAACAGGTCATTGGCATCGATCCGATCACCGATACTCGTTTCAACGGCGTATACCACGTGGCCGATCTCTTCGATCAGACGGTCCATGGGATTACGAAACGCACGTTCCCCCGCGAGTGATCCCAGTGCAAGCACGGCAACGAATCCGAGCCCGAGCAGCAGACCGCGAAACCGACGTTTTCCGCGCATTATGATCTCCTCGGCAACATTTTACGAATTCGTCGAGACAGGTGCCACCGTCCGATCCGGGTGCGTTCTACGGATAGCGACGGCCCGTTGCGACGGATCTCCTGACGCCGTACGCCCAACCAGCGAACCGCTGTGGGGTCCATGAGAAACCGGTCCTCTCGCAGGTACACCCGCCGTTCCGCACCGGGTACGACCTGACAGAGTACGATCTCCGGCGGACACATGATCCGAATCGGCGCCAGCGTGTATCCGAGACCCCGACTCGTATACACCCAGGCTGCCCGATAGGTTGTCAACCCCCCGGCAAACCGACGATGCACCCGGGTATTGTGCCAGATGGGGCGATTCGGGGCGTAACAGATCTGCCCCCCGTGCGTGTGTCCCGCGAGAATCATATGCATCGAAGGTGCCGTGGGTGGAATATGCAACAGGACGTCCGGAGAGTGCGCCAGGACGATCCAGAACCGCACGTCCGGATGCGCGGCCAATTGCGTTTCAATGCGTTCCCACCGGGGAAAAGATTTGTGCGGATCGCGGACACCGATAATGCCGACCCGCAGAGCCGGCGCAACCGTCAGCGTGGCGACTTCGTCGAGCAGTACCCGCACACCGTACCGTTCCAGCTGGTGCAGGACGAATCCGCGATCGTGATTCCCCAGGACGGCCAGGATCGGCAGTTCCGGACAGTGTCGACGTAATTCGGCAAAAAACCTGCCCGTATGCACGGCCAGTGGGTCCCGTCGTCCTTCTGGCTGGAAATCCCCCCCGAGCAGACACATCTGGACACGCTGGCGTGCGATAAACCGCGCCCACAGCGGTTCGACCCAGTGTCCCCGCATATGCAGATCCGTGGCAAACGCGAAACGCATGGGTGGGGTATGCGCGGGTACCGAAGGTTCTTCCACATGGAGCGTCGTCACGATCAGCGGATAGGCGGAGCGTCCGCGATAGACGTATACCAGGAACCGCCACATCTCCCATTGCCATATCGATGTCCATACGCGGTCAGGAGCACCGGGGCTGCGAAACAATATGCACCTCCTCCGATACGGTCGCATCCAGATCGTACAGACGCATGGTGTGAATCGTCGCCCGGACCCATGTGCCGACCGTGAGCGGCCGATCGGCCGATACCCACACCACTCCGTCCACATCGGGCGCCTGCCCGTAGTGCCGGCCCCGATATCGCCAGGGGGATGCCGATTGCGGGACCCACGCGTCCAGAACGACATCGACGGTGCGTCCCTCCCATCGTGTACGTTTGCGAAGGAGTACCTGCTGCTGCGCTTCGAGCAGTCGTCGACGCCGCATCCGGGCAACCCGCAGCGGTACCTTCGGCTGCAGACCATGCGCGGGTGTGTCTTCCTCATCAGAATAGACGAATACACCGACATGGTCGAATTCGGCCTGATCGATAAACTCCAGCAGGTCGGCAAAATGCGCGTCGGTCTCGCCCGGGAACCCCACAATGAACGTCGTGCGGATGACAATATCCGGCACGGCCGTGCGGTATGCGTGGAGCAGGTCCAGATAGTGCGCGCGGGACCCCCGCCGCCGCATGGCCCGCAGAATGTCCGGATGGCTGTGCTGAAACGGCAGGTCCAGGTACCGGCACAGTTTCGGAAAATCGGCAAATCGACGCGGAAAATCGCGCGGGAGCGTGTCCGGATACAGATACAGCAACCGGATCCAGCGCAGTTCGGGGATCGCATGCAGTGCGTCCAGCAGACGCAAGAGTCCGTCCCGCAGACCGAGATCGATTCCGTAATATGTGGTGTCCTGGGAGATGAGGATCACCTCCCGTACACCGTCCGCAACGAGTTGCCGGACCTCGGCCACAATGGATTCCACCGTCCGGCTGCGGTACCGGCCACGAATCCGTGGAATTGCACAGAACGTACAGGTGTGATTGCACCCTTCGGCAATTTTGACATACGCAAAATGCGCAGGGGTCGTGCGGACGCGCGGCATCTGCAGGTCGTATATCCATACGGGTTGGACGGATGATACACGGTCGCCCCGGAAGTCCGGGTCAAGACAGGCGGTGACGATCCGTTCCACGTCGTCGATCCCGAGCCAGACATCGACCTCCGGAATCAGACGCACGAGATCCCGATGATACCGCTGGGCGAGACATCCGGTGACGACGAGCTTTCTGCACCGGCCCATCTGCTTGTAACGTGCCATTTCCAGAATCGTGTCGATACTCTCCCGTTTGGCCGGTGTGATAAACCCGCACGTGTTGATGATGAGCACATCTGCCTGTTCGGGATCGGACGTGATATCCACACCCGCCCGGCGCAGTGCGCCGAGCATGGCTTCACTGTCCACCAGATTTTTGGCGCATCCGAGACTGATCAGCCCCACACGTACGCGTTCCCGTTCCATCGTCACCGTGTATCTCCCACACGCGACAGTTTTTCGTCACTCGTCTCTTATTCTATGCTTCCGGCAGATGAAATGCGACCCGTGATCCTGGGATCGGGACAGGCCATGGGACAGGGGAACCACCGGATCCACAGACATGCCGGTGGTCACCGGGCTCAGGTGGCAGGTCCCAGGTCTCGGGTCCCAGGTGGCAGGTCTCAGGTCCCAGGTCTCGGGTCCCAGGTTCCAGGTGTCGGGTGGCAGGTATCCGGTATCCGGGACGGGAGACGGAAGACAGGGGACGGGGCATCCCATGGGATGGGGACATCGCATGGCCGCATGGGGACCCACGGTGTCCCATGGCCTGTCCCGATTCCAGGGATGCGACCCCTTGCACGATCCGGCCGAGGCGAATAGGATCATGCTTCCACGTGATGTGGCAACATCATGGTCACTCGGGACGAAATGTACTCGGACACGGCCCATTGTCCCCGGTGCGGAACGCCGATCCCCCCGCATGCCCGATTTTGTTTCGCCTGCGGGGCACGGATTCCCCGAACGCAGGGTACGGTCGTCTGTCCGCACTGTGGCAGTGAGTGGCCTGCATTCGAGCCCACGCGTAAGTGTCCATTTTGCGGCGGCGAACGGGAACACCCATGACCGGCAACCGGTTTCGTGTGATCCGGACAGACCCGCACAGTCACGCCCGACTCGGGGAGTACACCACACCGCACGGCGTGGTCCGCACGCCGTACTATACACCGGTCGGCACCCAGGGCGCAGTCAAAGCGGTCACGCATGAGATGCTGGAACAGATGGGATATACGATGATTCTGGCGAATACGTATCATCTCTACCTGCGCCCGGGACACGCAACCATTCGTGCAATGGGCGGACTGCACCGATTCATGGCCTGGCCGGGGGTGATCCTCACGGACAGCGGTGGGTATCAGGTGTTCAGTCTCGCGCCGCTCCGTCGTATTACGGACGACGGTATCGTATTCCGGTCCCATCTGGACGGCACAATGCACACGCTGACACCGGAACGGGTGGTGGAGATCCAGGTGGCCCTCGGTTCGGACATTGCCATGGTACTGGACGAATGTCCACCCTATCCGGTGGAACCGGACACGCTCGAACGCGCGGTCGCACGCACGATCGCATGGGCCCGTCGCGCCCGCCAGGTCCACACCCGCAGTGATCAGGCACTGTTCGGCATCGTTCAGGGAGGTGTGGACCCGAACCTGCGCGCTCGCTGTGCCCGGGCAATCGTCGAGATGGCGTTCGACGGATACGCCATCGGGGGGCTGTCCGTGGGGGAACCCAGGTCGGCCATGTATGAGATGATCGCACATACTGCATCGTATCTCCCGGATACACACATACGGTACTTGATGGGCGTCGGGATGCCCCAGGATGTGGTATACGCCGTGATGCAGGGGATCGATCTGTTCGACTGTGTGATTCCGACCCGTCATGCGCGCAACGGTTATCTGTTTACACGCGACGGTCCCGTGCACATCAAAAACAGCCGGTACCGTTCCGACATGCGACCGCCCGATCCCACATGCGACTGCCCGGTGTGTCGCCGCTATTCACGCGCATATTTGCGCCATCTGTTCATGGCACGTGAAATCACGTTTACGGTACTCAACACGATCCACAATCTGTACTTCTTCCGGCGGCTGATGGACGAGATCCATGCTGCCATCCGGGAGGGGACCCTTCCGGCGTTGTACCGGTTTTATGCGGAACGGTATGGGAACGGAACACGTGACACACAGGACCCAGCTCGCTCAATGGACCACTGAGCCCCGGCTGAAATCGGGACAGGCAATGGGACACCGTGGGTACCCATTTGGTCATTGCACTATCCCCAGCCCATGAGATGATGGTCTTTCTGAGACCCGACACCCGGGACCGGAGACCGGTGGCCACCGG
>CAZIRO010000006.1:0-34023 GCA_964541595.1 uncultured Acidobacteriota bacterium | reverse complement strand
TTTTGTGTTCCAGTATGTTGAAGATCGATGCCATCGCACCGATCCGACGGTACAGGGCTGTGTCCGTGCAAATGGCCTCCGCGATGTCGATCCGGTGCAGGATCCTGTACACATCCCGTATGGAACACTCCGGGAATATTACCCCATGTCTCCGGTACGCACACAACAGCCTGCCTGTATGCGCGTGGGGGGCAATGGTAAATATCAAAACGGGTTGTTGATTCGGATCGATATCTACGGCGTCCGCGCGTGCACGCGTCCGGGCGCTTTCCGGGGTGTGCAGGATGAACCGCGCACCCCGCGTGCCAACCGTCCATAAAAAGAGGAAATCCCGCAGGGGTCCCACGGGATCCGCAGCGATAAACCGTTCGACGAGTTCAGGAAACATGGGGTGTTTGCGCACGAGTATATCCCAGTTTTGAGCCAACCGTGCTTTGGTGCGCACATCGAAACTGGCCCCACATTTGTGATACACGAGCAGATTGGGAACGAGCACGTGCTGGTACCCGCGATACCACGCCCGCATGCACCAGTCCGCGTCCTCCCCGTAGCCGCGCCCGAACGTATTCGCGTCCAGAAGACCGATTTCGCGGACGACGTGACGATTCACACCCATACAGAACCCGAAACCGCTCGGAACCCGGATCTCCCATCCGTTCGTATCGATGCGGCGGAAAAATCTGTCGACCGTAGCCACCGACATCCCGTCAAAAAAGGCCTCCCAGGGACTCGCGGCCATGAACCGGGGGAAACCAAACAGTGTACTGCCGTTTGTGAAAGGGGTCGTCGTTGCGATTCGGTCCGGATGGGCCATGATCGGTGCCATCAGACGTTCCAACCACCCCGGCGGGACTTCGACGTCCGTATTGAGAATGACGAAATGATGACGCGCGGCACGTATACCGCGATTGACCGTAGCCGGGAAACCTCGATTGGTTTCGTTTCTGAGCAGAACGGTTCCCGGGCGCTGTCGGGCCACTTCCTGCAAATATGGCCATACGTCCGGGTCCGTACTGCAATCGTCCACAAGGATCAACCGATAGGGATCCCGGGTGTTGTGGAACAGACTGTGCATCAGTCTTTTCAAGTGATCGAGCGCGTTGTATACCGGAACAATGATATCCACGGGTTCTGTGTGGTGGGGCAGCGGAACGGGTTCTGTACGCACACGATCGAGGATATGGGAGAACGAGAAGGAAGACGGGGACCTGGACATATATTGGATCTCTTTGAGACATTGAGCCATATATCGGGGATCAAACGCCCGGCCGTGTTGCATCAGGGTCCGCAGGTACTTGCCGTATCGCTGCATCTTTGTTCGTCCGAACCTGTCGCGCGGAATTCGCAACGTGCCGAGCCGGATCCGCTGAATGGCAGCATCGGAGTACCATATCTCCAGGAAGAGATCGACGGCGCCCCGCAGGTGATGGTGGGTATGTATCCAGAATCCGCTGAAGCGGCCAGAGGCGCTCCCAAACAACTGGACCACATCCGGGCGTTCCAGTCCGTAGTGTCCCGATCGGTACAGGACGCCGGATGGGGATGCGATCACCAGGCCGATGGCCAGCACCTGTCGCTTTTCGTGAAACAACCAGCCCGTGACTTTGATCGTGTCAGGCGTCATGTGAACGGTTTCCAGTCGACCGTGAAGGTGCACGTCAACATCCGGAGGAAACCGGACGGCAGGTGGAAACCAATCGCGCACAGGTCGAGGCGTCAGGGATTTCCATCCCCATTGCGGTCCGGCAAGCAAAACGTTCCGGGCTGTCTGCAGGAAACGTGCAAATGCCATACTTCAAGCTACACGCCTTTATAGCGGAACATGCGGAATGGCGTGACGAGCAGGATCCACAGGTCCAGCCAGACGGACCAGTGCGTGATGTAGTATATGTCATACTCCATCCGTTTCTCGAAGTCCGTATCTCCACGCCACCCATTGACCTGCGCCCAGCCGGTGATTCCCCCTTTCACGCGATGACGCAGCATGTACTGGCTGTAACGCTCGCAAAACTGTTTCACGAAATAGGGCCGTTCGGGTCGGGGGCCGACCAGGCTCATATCTCCCTTCAGGACGTTCCACAGTTGCGGCAATTCATCGAAACTGAGAAACCGGAGCACTTTTCCCACGGGTGTGCGGCGTCGATCGTCCGGACGTGCCATCACGGGACCCGTTTTCTCCTCCGCGTGTTCCACCATGGTGCGAAACTTGTACATGACAAACGGCCGTCCGTCGAGTCCCATACGGATCTGGCGGTAGATTACCGGACCACGCGAGGTCAATTTGATCGCGACGGCGATCACGGCAAACAGCGGAGCGAGCAGCACCAGGGATACGGACGCGATCACGATGTCCATAATCCGCTTGATGACCACGCCGGTTCCCCGGAGCGGGGTATCATTGATGTTCAGCACCGGAATGCCTTCGATATCCGATACAGACGTGCGCAGGTGGCTCAAGCTGATGAGGTCCAGGGCCACGTGCAGGTTTAACGGCTGATGCTGGAACTGACCGATGATCTGAAACGCCTCCTGCAGACGGTCCATGGGCAGTGCAACGAACAGTGTATGCACCCGGTGTTCTCGCAGGATACGTGCGAGGTCGCGGTACGTCCCGAGATGCCGGAGTCCCTGGTAGGATGGCGCAGGTGCGTGATCCACAAATCCCACGAGTTCAATCCCGTATTCCGGATGTTCGTGGATTCGGCGGGCCAGGGAGCGGGCCAGGGTACCGCTACCGAGGATCACAGCACGCTGGATCTGCCACCCCCGGGCGCGCAGCCACTCCGCCAGCCGACGCACGACGGCGCGCAGGACGAGGATCCCGGGAACGTCAAGGACCATAAACAGCAGGAACGTGAGACGGGACGGCTCGAAGTGTTCTTCCGGAGGCACCCCGCGTTGGTGGAATACCCGATAGTACAGCACCAGGGCCCAGACCACAGCGGACGCAAGTGCCACACCAACCAGGACGTGGAAGAACTCCTCTTCGCGGCTCTCGTAGTACCGCAGTCGGTATGCGCGCAGGAGATAGAACACGCCGACCCAGACCGGCACGACAATGGCACATAAAATCCAGTAGTACCGCAGTTCCGGAGCCGCCGGCGGCGGCACCCAGCGGTCCAGGATATAAAATCGCAGAAAGAACGCTGCCCAGAAGGCGAACACGGTGGCGATTGCGTCACCGAGCATTTTCAGAAACGATATCCAGTACCCGTAACTTCTCATCGAGCATCGCTCCGGATCGAAAGAGTGTCCATGCCTGCTGGAGGAGTGTTCGGATCTGCTGCTGAAAACGCGGTACGTTGAGATGCTCGACGGACCGGCGGATATCACGGCTATTCAATTGCAAACGGTGCACGGTGTCAACCGCCGCACAGATCGCGTCCGGAGTCACATCGTCGATCGTCCAGCCGGTTTCCCCCGGTCGAACGAGTTCTGCCGCTCCCCCCCGGCAGTAGACGATGGCCGGTCGACCGCAGGCCATCGCCTCGGCAACCACAAGTCCGAAATCTTCCACGGCAGGCAGGATCACGGCATGTGCCCGTTGGTACAGATCACGGAGTTCCGCATCGGTCACATGTCGACGCCACATGACATTGCGGGGAGCCATGCGTTGAAGTCGGCGCCGCATCGGCCCGTCGCCGACGACGATCAGTCGCTCATTCGGAAGCCGACGAAACGCCTCGATGATCACGTCGACCCGTTTGTAGGGCACCAGGGCGGAGACCACAAGAAAGTGCTCCGTCTGCACGTCCGCCGGCTGGAAGAAATCCGTCCGGATCGGAGGGTAGACCACTGCTGCGGGGCGTCGATAGTATCGCTCGATGCGACGGGCGACGAAGTGGGAGTCGGCGATGAAGAGGTCGACGCGGCGCGCGGTGGTGACGTCCCATATACGGAGACGGTGCAGCACCCACCGTTCCAGCCATCGATAGAATCGGCCCCCACCCCAGTAATCGAACCGGCGGTCCCAGATGTAGCGCATGGGCGTGTACGTGTAACAGACGTGCAGGGCGTCGGGTGCGGGGATCACCCCTTTGGCCACACAGTGATGGGAACTCACGATGAGATCAAACCCGTTCAGATCCCACTGTTCGACCCAGGCGGGAAAGAGCGGCAACAGCCACCGAAAATAGTGACGACTGAACGGCCAGCGGTGGATCGGCGCAGTACGGATCGGGTGATCGGGCAGGTACGTGGCGACGATCGCGGGATCGGCGATCAGCGTGTAGATCGGTGCTCCCGGAAACAACGCAGCGAGCGCGGCCAGCACGCGTTCTCCCCCCCGCCAGGCGACCAGCCAGTCGTGAATGAGCGCAACGCGAACGGTGGGATCGAATGCCGAACGGGATCGGTTCATGCAGTGGGCCCCATGGGCAGGATCTGTTCCGGGATCGGACCGAACGTGGACTCGTATTTCTGAATGTTATCCTGCAATGCAGCGAGCAGTCGTTTCGCGTGCGGTGGTGTCAGAATGATATGCGCAACGAGTACACCCTGACGGGTACCGGGGGCAATATACAGAAACCGCAATTCAAACGACTCCGGATCGTGACCGATCATCACCTGATTTGCAAACCGCGCGAGTTGATGCGCGTCGACCTGAATCTCAAACCCTTCCTGGGACCATTTCAATTCTGATTCGTTCATGATTGCCTCCGTCATTTGTGCGTGCTTCCGAATCCGGACGATGGCACGTGGGTTCCCGGCGTGTTTACCGCGGTTGTGGCTTGCGGGTCAGTTGCACCAGCCAGTGTGTGGCTTCCAGCCACACCAGGGGCAGAGGTTCGACGATGACCACGTCGGTGCGACTCTGCAGGGTACACGCTTCCGATGTACACCAGGCTTTGCTCAGGCGGCCTTTCCACTGTGCGGCCGCGGTCAGCAGTTCCTGCCATATCGACGTCCATGCAGACGGTTTTGCATCCGGTGTATCCCAGAGCCACCACGCTTTCCACTGATCAAGCGCCAGCGTTGTCGGGCCGTTCATGTAAGCGAAGAGGAACCATTTGTCCGACCCGTAGGTATCCAGTGTTCGCCACTGTTGTTCGACCTGCTGGATCATCCGTGCGCGGTTACCCTGCCACCGTTCGGTCAATTGCACGTCGTTCCATGCAAGGATCAGGTGGTTGTCATACAATCCGAACACCGGTCGAATCCCCGGTGTGATCAGCAGGGAGAGTTCATACGCGGGGATCGGCAGGTCCGTACGTTCCCGCAGTGTCCACCACAACGAACGCGTCTCGAGCGTGCGCACCGATTGCCACCATGCGTCTTTCCAGGAAGCCACGTCCTGCGCCCCGATCATGAGAAATAACCGGATCTCCCGGACGAGTTCCAGACCACGGCCGAGCGCTCGCCACGGCGAGGCGGCCGTGTCTTCCGGGATCAACCCGGGCAATTCCCGCCACAGGGGGGACAGATCGACGGCGAGCAGTGCTCGACCGTTCCAGTGCCGTATCCAGTCCTGCAGGGGAGCGGCGGTCAGTGCACGTCGAACACGCTGCATCCATGCCGACCGGCGGAAGTCCGCCGGCAGGTGGAGATACAGCACGATACCGTCCCGGATATCGACCCAGCGTGCGAAGTCGTGCGGTGTACGGCGTGTGTAAACGAGGCGTTGCCAGGGTGTTGGGCGGTCCGAAGGGGGAACCCATATTACCGTCGTATCCAGCCAGTTGCCGCGCCGGACCCAGTGGTACAGCACTGCATCCACGGAACCCCCCAGGGATGCGGACGGTAGCCAGCCACACGTGTGCAGTGCGGCGATGTCGAAGAGTGCGTAAAACCCGTTGCTGTCGACCATTTTCTCCCAGCGGCGGGCGATCGGTCGGGTTTGAAGGGCGGTGCGCTGACCGGCACGGACGTCCTGCAGATCCCGCCAGCCGCGGAGGGAAGTCACCCAGAGCAGGGTATTCTCCGTGTAAACACGGGGAGACTCGGAACGGTGCAGTGCACGCGCGATCTGTGTCCACCAGACGGAGAGCACTGTGCGCAGCACGGAATGCGCTTCGGACGGGGCTTCGGTCACGAATGCCCACTCGAGCAGCCGTGGGTCGCTCGGACAGGACGTCGGACGGCGGTGCAACCAGACGGCAAACCCCAGCCGTTCCACACGTTGCAATGCGGGGTGTCGGATCCAGCGACGCAGCACGTCGCGTACGGACGCGGGTAAAGACCGCAGCATATGCATCTGTCGTTGGCGCTGATAGGTACGCCAGTGGTGAGCGATTTCCGGACGATGCAGGATCTCCTGCATGGACGCCGTGGTCGTTAATGACGTGAAAAAGTGCGATAACCGCGGAATTTCCAGGACGAATACCGCATCTGCCGGCCACCAGGTGCCCCCGCGTACGGTGGGAATCCATGCGGCACGGTGTAGCGTGCGGATACCGATGAATGCAAAGAATATGCCGAATCCCAGCAGAACGATGAACAACCACCGGACCGAACGTCGGATCGCGTGCATGGACCCTCTCCGGCCAGGCTGCGGATTCGCGTTCGGATACCATACGCTGTTGAGTGAACAGATTCTACAGCATTCCGGATACGCCCTCAATGGCGGCCGGTAACTGAAATCGGGACACGAGCGCGGAAGAAACGCATTGCCGATGCCGCACGTTATAAATCCATGGAAGTCTCCGAGGAGCACCGGTGTGTAGGTTGTGCAACCCTTTCGGGAGGTCCGATCATGCGGTCAATACGGCACAGTGCATGGAAATGGGGATTTGCAATGGTCGTCCTTGCCGGAATGCTGGCAATGGGGATGTCGCCGGAAACCCCGGACGGGTCCGAGGCAGAATTAAAACTTCCTCTGGAACCGGTGCGTGTCATCGAGTGGACCACTAACGAGGGCACCTGGGTCTCGGTCGACATTTCACCCGACGGTCAAACGATCGTGTTCGACCTGCTCGGGGACATTTATACTGTACCCGCTCGAGGGGGCACGGCACGGGCATTGACACGGGGAATGGCGTGGGACAGTCAGCCCCGGTTTTCGCCCGACGGCCAGTGGATTGCGTTTCTCAGCGATCGCTCCGGCAGTGACAACGTCTGGATCATGCGGTCGGACGGTTCGGACCTGCGTGCGGTGACCCGGGAAAAAGACAGTCTGTTCGGATCTCCTGAATGGACCCCGGACGGTCGATTTATCGTGGTGCGCAAGTGGGGTCCCTATCCCGGGGAACGGGATCTCCTACGCCGTATTGAACTATGGATATATCATCGGGACGGCGGCAAGGGCATGCGACTGCTGAAAGACCATGCGGACATCGTGCGTGTCTCGGGCGTATCGTTTTCTCCCGATGGACGGTATATGTACTTCTCGGCTGCCCGCGAACGGTTTCGATATAATGCCGATCCCACCGTGTGGCAGGTTTACCGGCTGGATCGCAAAACCGGCGAGGTACAGCAGATCATGGATCGCTACGGCGGCAGTCTCCGTCCCCGGGTATCCCCGGACGGGCGTTTCCTCGTTTACGCCACGCGCCGTGACGGCCGTACGGGCCTGCGCATCCGGGACCTGCGCACGGGAGAGGAACGATGGCTCGCGTATCCCATTCAGCGGGACGACCAGGAGGGGTTTACAGCCGAAGATCTGCTCCCGGGATACAATTTCACGCGGGACAGCCGCGCCATTGTCATTGCCTATGGGGGCAAGATCCACCGTATCGACATCGCATCGCGCAGAGATACGATCATTCCCTTTATTGCACGGGTACGACAGGAACTGGGTCCGCTCGTTCGGTTTACCCGCAGCGTGGAAGACGGTCCCCTCGCCGTCCGGCAGTTGCGATGGCCGAATCTGTCCCCGGATGGGCGATTCCTCGTGTTCAGTGCAGTGGGCAAGATCTGGCTGGTCCAGCTTCCGGATGGTCGTCCTCAACGCCTGACCCGGGATGAAAAACATAAGGAGTACGCACCCCGGTTTTCTCCGGACGGGCGATGGATCGCCTATGTCACATGGTCGGACGACGAAGGCGGTCACATCTGGATCGTACCGGCGGAAGGGGGATCCCCGCGCCGTCTGACCCGGACTTCAGGGTATTATGACAATCCCGTATGGACGCCGGACGGCCGGCGTATCGTATTCGTCCGGGCGACCAGGCCGGGCTGGCTGGCCCAGACCCGCGCAGACATTCGGGAACTGCGCTGGATGCCGGTTGCGCCGCAACCGACGGAATCTCATCTTATCACTTATGTACGCAGTGCCACCGCCTTGCCGACTGTCAGCGATGATGGCCAGTGGGTGTATTACAGCGAGACGTCTTTTGAAAACCGCAAGGTCCGCACCACACTCTACGGTGTGCGGATCGATGGCGCCGACAAATCCCCGCGTCTTCGATTCGAGGGGCCCGTGCGATTGTATCCCTCTCCCGACGGCCGATGGGTCGTGTGCGTCGACCGGGGGTACGCGTACCTGATGCCGGTTCCGAAAGACGTCGGCCAGGTCGTGACCGTATCGTTGCAAAAACCGCCATTTCCCACCCGCATACTCGCGCGCGAGGGTGCCGGATATTTCGTATGGTCGGCTGACAGTTCGACCCTGACCTGGGGGTTTGCCAACGAAGTGTATCGGGTCGATCGGGCGACCGTCTGGCATGCAGCGGAGAGCACGTGGCGTCCCGACACCTGGACGGTCACGTGGACCGTGCCCCGTGCGAAACCCTCTGGATTGCTGGCGCTTCGCGGTGCGCGCATCATCCCCATGGAGGGGGACCGTGTGATCGAGCGGGGTGACATTCTGATCCGGGACCACCGCATCGTCGCGGTGGGGCCTTCGGGTCAGGTCCGGATCCCGCCGGCGGCCACGGTCATCGATCTGACCGGCAAGACTGTCGTACCGGGGTTTATCGATCTGCATGCGCACATGCGCCCGCAACCCGACGTCTTCGTGGACAAGGTGTGGTCCTACGCGGCCAACCTTGCATACGGTGTGACTACGACCCGGGATCCGTCCATTGACAGTTTTACGGTGTTTCCCTATGCCGAAATGGTCGAAGCGGGCATCGTTCTGGGTCCCCGCATTTACAGTACCGGCACGGCAATGACGACCCGTGCCGTACGGATCGACAGTCTGGAGGATGCCCGACATCACGTGCGCCGGTACAAACGGCACGGTGCCGTTTTCCTCAAGGAGTATATGCAACCCCGGCGTATCGTACGGCAATGGCTGGTCATGGCAGCGCAGGAGGAAGGTATCCACATCACAGCAGAGGGCGGAGGTGAATTGCGTCTGGATCTCTCGCTTGTGCTGGACGGGTATACGGGGTTTGAACACAGTCTCCCCGTGGTGCCCATCTACCGGGACGTCATCGAACTCATTGCACGGGCGGGTACGACATATACACCGACGCTCGTCGTTTCCTACGGGGGACCGTTCGGTCAGCACTATTACCGCCAGAAGACGGATATTCACGCGATGGCGAAAGTCCGGCGGTTTACCCCACACGAGGCCCTCGATCGGGTGGCACGTCGCCGCAGGCTGATCGCCGAAGACGACTACCACTTCCCGCTCATTGCGAAAGGCGCGGCCGAGATCTTCAAACGCGGTGGCCATATCGCCGTGGGTGCCCATGGGGAGCAACAGGGGATCGGTTTTCACTGGGAACTGTGGATGCTGGCCATGGGAGGCCTCACACCGCTGGAAACTTTGCGCGTGGCGACGGTTGAAGGTGCACATGCACTGGGATTCGAACGGGACCTCGGGTCCATCACGCCTGGCAAGATCGCCGACCTCGTGGTGCTGGACGGGAATCCGCTGGAAGATATTCATCATACGGCCAGTGTCGTATACGTCATCAAAAACGGGTTCCTCTATGATGCGGATTCGATGGACCAGATCTGGCCGGAACAAAAACCTTTCGGCCCATTCTACTGGCAGAGGGATGAAGACGACCTTCGCCGTCTGACTGCCGATGATTCGGTCCGGGGTTCTGCGCATTGAGATCCGTGTGTCCCCGTGCGAAACGGAATGCCGGCAACCATCGGTCGGTCGTACGACCTCGATGTCGCGTCATGCGCACCGGCACCGGGGAATGTACTGAAATCGGGACAGGCAATGGGACATCGTGGGTGCCCATGCGGCCGTGCGATGTCCCCGGCCCGTGGGATGCCCCGTCCCCTGTTTTCCGTCTCCCGTCCCGGATACCTGCCACCCGAAACCCGACACCTGGGACCCGAGACCTGAGACCTGAGACCTGAGACCTGAGACCTAACAACCGGGCCATCCGCGCATCCGGCACATCCCCTGTCCCATTGCCTGTCCCGATCTCAGGAATGTACATTTGACGCCTTCCGCATATTTTCATTAATTTTACATGGCTGCCCATCGTCATGGAGGTTCCATGCAGATCTCTTCATCTGTGCCCGTACCGCAGACCATCGGGCGGTACCAGATCGAACGGGTGATCGGTATCGGAGCGATGGGGATCGTCTATCGCGCGTTCGATCCGGTAATCGAACGCACGGTGGCGATCAAAGTATTGAAACGCCCCCGACAGGTCGATCCGGAACGGTTCGGTGAGTACATCCAGCGGTTTTATGTGGAAGCCCGTGCGGCCGGTCGACTCAGTCATCCGAACATCGTGGCCATTTATGATGTGGGCACCTGGGAGGGGGTACCGTATATCGTCATGGAGTATGTCGACGGCCATACGTTACGTGCCTATCTCAAACAAAAGGTACAGTTCACCTGGCAGGAAGCCACGGCGATCGTTCGCGAGGTCGCGCGGGCACTGGCGTATGCGCATCAGCAGGGTGTCGTCCATCGGGACATCAAACCCGGCAATATCATGGTCCTGCGCGACTGGCGTGTGAAAGTCATGGACTTCGGCGTGGCCCAGATGCTCGGACCGGGCGGAAGCGATACCAACGTACTGGTCGGCACACCGTACTACATGGCACCGGAGGTCATCGCCGGGGAATCCCCGCGACCGGCGAGCGATCTGTTCAGTCTGGGCGTCGTATACTACCAGCTGTTGACCCATCATCGGCCGTTTGAAGGCAACACGATGGCCGAGGTCATGAGTTGCATCCTGCACGCCACGCCGTTACCCCCGTCACACTGGAATCCGGCGGTCCCAAAGATTGTGGACACGATTGTCCTGCGGTTGCTCAGCAAATCCTGGCAGGCCCGTCCGAGCGGCGAGGGCCTTGCCCGCGAACTGCAGCGGCTTCTGGAGACGTCGCGGTCGACCGGACTACGTGACGTGGCGCGACTGCTGGAAGAAACGGCGCCGGAGATGGTTCCTGCCGGACTGGAACCCCGATGGCGCACGGTGTTCCGTACCGGATGGGCACACTGGCAGGCCCTGTCCCGATGGCGCCGATGGGCGCTCCTGAGCGTATTCCTCCTGGGCGTATTCCTCCTGGGATGGTGGATCTTCCGGGAATCGTCGCCCGGGAACACCGTTCCGATGCAGAAGACCGCGACGACGGTTCCCGGAAAGGCAACGCCCCCGCCCGCATCTCCTGTACCGGTGCCGTCTCCCGCTCCTACGGTGTCGCCTGAACTGGCTGCCGAGATTGACCGGCATTTCCAACTCGGTAAGAACTACTGCCTGAATCGTCTGTACCGACGCTGTTTTGAGGAGATGCAATGGGTGTTGCAACACGCTCCGGATCACGAAGATGCTCGCAGGTATTTGGATGAAGCCCGCCGTCATCTGTCGGGGAATGGGGAGACGTGAACAGTACTGCTCCGGTTGGCATACCGTTTCTCACAATCCGCACATCGGATACACGGTATGGTGGTGATCATCGTTGTGTTTTACGGTGCGGTCGCGGCGCTTGCCGCGGGTCTGGTGTGGATACTGCACATCCCGCTGGATGTGTGGCAACGCGAGTGGTGGCACGTGGCGACGGCACCCGTGCAGATCGGAATCGGTGCCGTTGTCGGCGGAGTCGCGGGTCGGCTCATATGTGCACTCATCGACCGTACGGGTCTGTTTCGGGACATCCTCGATCGCATCCGGACGTTCCTGGACACGCTCGATGCCGATACCGCATCCGTGGTACTGCTGGCGGGTAGCGCCGGGTTTGCGGAAGAACTGCTCTTTCGCGGGGTGATCGATTACCGGTGGGGGGCCTGGATCGCCGCCGCGGGGTTTACGCTGGCGCATGGGTTGCCCATGGGATTACGATTTTCCGGGCTGGCATACAGTGCATACGTATTCATGGCCGGTCTCGGTTTCAGCAGTATGACCCGAACGTGGGGACTCATCAGTGCGATGGTGGCACACGCGGTGATCGACTGGATGGTTCTGCGCCATATAATGCGGTCGCACCGTTGAGGGATACCGTGGACTGCCGGGATTTTCGAATGGTGCGCACGACCGGAATCCCCATGCCCAGGGAAACGGCACCGGCGACGAGCAATGTCGTTTCTCCGGAAAGCGCAGGTACCCCGAACAGAGTCCCCGCGGCCCGCAGGAACTGTACGATCCCGAGCAGCGACGTGACCAGTACCACCGCTCCGGTGACGACGTTCGTTTCCGGTCGGTTGACGTGTATCGTCCCCATCAGCCGGGGATCGTTGACCGCAATGAACAGGAACACAGCAACGATGGGCAACAGGATGCCGTTCAGCGCCTGGGCCATCACAATGGCCGGAATGGGGCGTACGCCGGCGAGACCGAAGGCGACCCCGGTGAGTAATACACCCGCCCAGACGATACGAAACCCCCGACCGCGTGTATCGCGCAGCCCGGGGAAACGGTCCGCAAACAGACTCTGTGCGGTCACGGCGGCCGCCAGAGGCGCGGTTACCGCGGAGGAAAACCCCGCGGCAAAGAGTCCCCAGGCGAACAAGTGTTGCGCCCATGGTCCGATTTCAGTACCGAGCACACGTGCGAGTCCGGGAAACGTCAGCGGGGGATCCACCGTCCGCCCGACGATGACGATGCCCATCGAGATGATCCCCCCGATGAGGATCGCCACGGTCAGACCGAATCGGGTCTCCCGGAGTGACTGACCATGCGCCAGTCCGGAACCGAGGAACAGATTGTAGGGCACGACAGTGGTGCCGATCAGCCCGAGGATCAGCCATTCCGAACCGTCCGGGATGCGGGGCCAGACCATGCCCGCGAGTATACTCCCGGGATCAGGGTGCACCTTCCATGCCGTCCAGAGAAATGCGACCCCCATGAATGCGACCACAAGACCGAGCAACCGCGCGATCCACTGCGGGGAACCCATCCAGAGGAGTATGCCCGCCGCGAGGCCGATGCCGAAAGCGTGCGCGACGTGCCCCGTGGGTCCCCATACGAGTTCCAGACCCACCATGGCGCCGAGTACATTGCCGGTCTCATATGCGGCACATCCGATGATGACCGCACCGACAACGGTCGACATCACGAGGTACCCGGTCCAGCGGTGCGCAAATCGACGGCGCAACGCATGGCCCAGATTCATTCCGGTACATATGGTCAGCCGCGCGGCCGCTTCCTGCAACACGAGACAGGCGATCACCGAAAAGGTCAATGCCCACAGCAGGTGATACCCGAACTCGGCGCCCGCTTTTGCGGTCGTTGTGACCGTCCCGGGACCGATAAATGCTGCGGCGATCACGGACCAGAAGATGATGGCCAGTAGATGTCGCATGCGGTGCCTCGTGGGTGACCCCGGCCCCCTCTTTTACCGCACCACGAAATTGATCAGTCGTCCCGGAACATACACGACTTTTTGTACGGTCTTGCCCGCCAGATAACGCTGTACGTTCGGATGGGCGCGTGCGGTCTGTTCCACCACCGCACGGTCCGCATCGGCGGGGATCTCGATCGTGGCCCGCACCCGACCGTTCACCTGAACCGGTATGGAGACGGTGGCTTCCCGCATGTAGTCCGGGTTTTCAACCGGATATGGCTGGCGGAATACGCTGTCCGTGTTGCCCAATCGATGCCAGAGTTCCTCTGCGAGGTGTGGGGCGAACGGTGCCAGGAGTTGAACGAATACCGTCCAGGCGTGGTGCATCACCGGATGGTCGGTGTCCGAAAAACGGTACATTTCATTGAGAAAAGTCATCAGCTGGGCAATGGCCGTATTGAACCGGAACCGTTCCAGGTCCGTACGCACCTGATGGATTGTTCGTTGCAGACGGGTATATAGCGTCCGGGGTGCCCCCTGCAGTTGTGCCGGATCGATGCGGGCACACTGTTGTGGCGCAGTTTCGGTGAATCGGCGCCAGATGCGGTTCAGAAAGTTCCGCGCACCTTCAACGATCGCGTCCGTCCATTCGAAATCCTTTTCCGGGGGACCGGCAAACAGAATCGCGATGCGGGCGACGTCCGCGCCGTACGCTTCGAGAAACGGACCCACAGGAACGATGTTTCCGCGGGACTTACTCATCATCTCCAGACGTTCCACCACCGTGGTGTTGCATGCATCGTGGCGCAGCGTGTCGTCCTGACGGTGGATGTTCGGTTCACCGACCGGGCGCAGACAGGTCGGACACCAGAAGAAACGTTTCAGGACCATCCCCTGCGTGAACAGGTGCGTGAACGGTTCATCAACGGCAAGCAGACCACCATCGTACAGGACTTTCGTGATGAATCGAGCGTAGATCAGGTGTTTGGTCGCGTGTTCTGCACCGCCGATATACTGATCGACCGGCATCCACGACCGGACCTTTTCGGGATCGAAGATGGCGTGTTCATTATGCGGGTCAATAAACCGCAAAAAGTACCATGACGAGTCCACGAACGTATCCATGGTATCCGGATCCCGCCGGGCCGCATGACCGCATGCCGGACAGGTTGTATGGATGAATTCCGGAACGTCCTCCAGGGGGGATCGGCCGGTGGGCAGGAAATTCTGAATGTCTTCGGGGAGACGGACGGGCAGTTGCTCCTCTGGCACGGGCACGACCCCGCATCGCGGACAGTGCACCACGGGGATCGGCGCCCCCCAGTAACGCTGCCGGCTGACCAGCCAGTCCCGTAGCCGGTACGATACGGCGGGCCCGCCCAGCCCCCGTTGTCGCAGGTCTTCCTGGATGCGACGAATCCCCTCGTCAGAGGGCAGCCCGGAAAACGGGCCGGAGTGTTCCATGACACCTTTTTCCGTCCAGGCAGTATCCATACGGTCTGGATCCGGTAAATTTCCGTCAATCGGGCGAACCACGGGGCGGATCGGCAGACCGTACTTGCGGGCAAAGACGAAGTCCCGTTCATCATGGGCGGGTACGCCCATAACGATCCCCGTACCGTAGTTCACCAGCACGTAATCACCGATCCAGATGGGAACGGGTTCGCCGGTATACGGGTGGACGGCGTACAGCCCCGTCGGTACGCCGGTCTTGGGACGGTCGACCGCCGCGCGTTCAATATCGCTTTTCTGCATTGCCTGTGCGCGATACGTCTCCACGCGCTGACGGGCATCGGCTGGCATATCGTCAAGCAGACGGTCAACGATTTCGTGTTCCGGTGCAATGGTGACGAACGTCACGCCGAAGAGCGTATCCGCACGTGTGGTGAACACCGGCAACCGGATATCCGGCCGGTGTTGTAACGGAAAGTGAATTTCCGTACCTTCTGAGCGTCCGATCCAGTTTTCCTGCTGCCGGATGATGTGATCCGGCCACTTGCCCCGGAGTTTTTCCAGATCCTGCAGGAGCCGCTCAGCATACGCTGTAATCCGGAAGAACCACTGTTCCAGTGCGCGTTTCACCACAGGGGTCTTGCACCGTTCACACTTCCCTTCGACAACCTGTTCATTGGCCAGTACCGTTTTGCAGTTGGGACAGAAGTTGACGTATTCACTGGCGCGGTAGGCGAGTCCGCGTCGGTATAGATATAGAAACAGCCATTGGGTCCAGCGGTAATACTCTGGCCAGCAGGTGGCGATTTCTCGTGACCAGTCGTAGGAAACGCCCAGTTGCTGCAGGTGGTGGCGATACGCCGCGATATTCCGTTCCGTCCAGATCCGCGGATGGATGCCGTACTGGATCGCCGCGTTTTCGGCGGGCAGACCGAACGCGTCCCAGCCCATCGGGTGCAGTACAGCGTACCCCTGCATCAGCGCCCAGCGTGCGATGACATCACCGATCGTATAGTTTTTCAGGTGGCCCATATGCAGATCCGTTCCGGATGGGTACGGGAACATTTCCAGTACATAGAACTTCCGGGCGTCGGGACGCTCGGGCGCCCGGTACAGATCGATCTCCTGCCAGAACCGTTGCCATTTCGATTCGATCGCTTGAAACGGGTATTCCCGCTGATGCATCGTGTTACTCTCCAGGAGAATCGACACGGGTTTTCCGTACGGGTGCGCACACGGGCGAAAATATTCGGGAACGCAATCCGACATACGCCTCCGGCCAGAGCGTTTCCATCACAGGTGCCGGGTCGTCAAACCGTTCGGTTTTGTATCCCGCATGTTGGCTGCTGAACCAGGTACGGGACACGTCAATGGGGATTTCCTGCCCGTAGTTCGGGGGTAGCAGTAACAGTCGAATGAACTGCGGGACCGACTTGTGCGGCATCTGACAGAAATCGACCCAGCGCCACTGCCACTGGGTCAGGAATACCTGATGCGCAAGGTAGTGACGACGTCGATACGGATAAATGAGATACAGTTGACCGGACGGTTTGATCACGCGCCGTGCGGCCATCAGGAAATCCCGGAGGTTTGCACTGATCTCGTGGCAGGCGATCGCCCGTTCGGTCGTGGGACTGAGTTGCCCGCGCGTGGCCGGTCGATACGGAGGATTCGTGATCACCACATCGGCCACACTGGTCGGCATGTATCGGCGGATGCGACGGATATCACCGTGAATCCACTGCAACCGGTCTTTCAGCCGCCACTGATAGGCGTTCCGTTTGGCCAGGCGGATGAGCGATGCCTGAATTTCTATTCCGATCCCGCGTCGTAATGTGGGATACTGCAGCGCGATCAGAATGAGCAATACGCCACATCCGGTACCGAGGTCAACCACAGTCGCATGCGGCGGACATTGAATCATCTGTCCCAGCAATACACTGTCGACCGAAAAACGGTATCCCTTCGGGTTCTGGAGCAACGGTGGGATCTCCACGGGTCGGCTGATCCACCGGACGTATACATCCGGTTCATCCCAGAGAAGTGGTACGGTGGACATCCGGCCCCCCTTACTTGCGGTGTGAATCACGTGACGTTATGAACACCGCCTCCCACCGAACCCAATGGATTGCCACCCCGAGTGTTCGGGCATCCGGCTTTCCGTACGCCGCGGGGACCCAGCCGGGGTGGACCCGGAAATGGATCCACCGGTGCCATTGTACGCCAGAGGGAATCGGTATTGCAACGGATCGCCATTCATTGTGCGTCAACACGATATGATAGATCAACTGCCCCCGGAGCCAAGCCCGCACGTGTACGGGTCCCGTCCATCCGGGCGGTCGCATGGGATGGATGGTGAAATGCACCGTCCGCACCGGTCGATGCGGGAGTCGGATCCCGAACCGGGGACGGGTCCAGCGAAATACCCGACCATCCGGCGTGGATTCCGGGGGGTACAACCCGTACGTGTCGATGAGCCACCCGATGCGATAGGCGCGAGCCGCCGGTCGCCAGACCGTATGCGACTGGCGCCAGAATCCGATCCCGTGGATGACCGCGATACCGGTCATGCCGATCGTGTACAGGACGATCCAGTGTCGGCGCATGTCGGGAAAACGTGCGGTCAATCCGCTCACGATGAGTATTACGAGACCGAACACGGATGCGGCGTGCTGGGGTGGAACGAACCACCCCACGAGCAGCAGACCGGTCCAGAACCATCGCCATATGGGTTCCGCGCGCAGCAGATTCCACAGCAGGGGAATCACCGCACCGAGCAGTCCGAGCATACCCGGCCAGCCCAGCTCTGCCAGGACCTGGAAGTACGCGTTCAGTGCGGAATCGACGATACGCAGATCCTGAAAAAAGAACATATAATCCACCATGAGTACGCGGTAACTGCCCGGTCCGATGCCCCATCCTGCCGCGTCCTGAATGATGGCCAGGGCAATTTGCCAGTAGTATGCCCGTGTTTTGAACAGGGCTGCAATGCCCGGTTGCCGCCGGAATGCGGTCACGGATTCGACGAGCCGTGCACCTATCCCGCCGCGCATCCCCCCGACGAATAAACCGCACACGGCAGCCAGACCGAGCATCAGCCACACGAACCGCCGGCGTGCAAGGGTGCATATCCGGTGGCGGACGGATCGGAGATGCGTACGGGATTGCCAGGCGACACCGATACCCAGCCAGACCATCCAGAGCAGGCTCGTTCGCGACGCCGCCCCGAACCAGGCGACCGCATGCAGGCCGGCGGCTGCCCAGCGCCATCGGGCCGGCCAGGTTGAAACGGTCGCGAGTAAGAACAGACCGACCACCATCCAGAGTCCCAGCATGTTCGCATCCTGAACAAATCCGGTGGCCCGCCGCAGATGTGCCCAGTACGGAGGATTGAAAAAGTCCGGTTGGAACATCTGGACGATCGCCAGGCCGGCGGACAGGGTGGTCGCCCATACGAGTCCGGTACCCCACTTCACGATGCGATGTCGTGGATGCGTCAGCAGAACGGCCGCCAATACCGTGCAGATGGCGACCCAGCCGGACTCCAGCAGGATGATCCGAACGGCATCCCATCGCGTCTGGTACAGGCCGTTGACCGGTTGCAGCCACTGCCATGACGTGGGCCAGTGAAAATCGAGTTCCCGCAGGATCGTGCAACTGCTCAGTCCCAGATACCAGATCAGCGGAATGCTCCACCAGATCCACCACCGACGCAGTGTGCCGGTGCGGATGGCGTTCGATCCGCAGATGCGAGCGAGTTCGACGATCAGCCATCCCCCGAGTACGGCCATGGGCAGGGATTGAATGTGCGCGATGTCCCGCGTGTACTGGTACCCGAGCGGAGCGAGCATGACGGTGATGGGAACCACGAGGTGGGCGCGATGCGGGACCTTCCAGGCCGTCCAGATGCTCAGAAACATCCCGATACCGTGCGCAATCACGCTCCGCGGGGTTCCCGTTACCTGAACGATCCATCCGAGTTGACCGTATCCCCAGGCCAGCCCGTACGGCAACAGCCAGATGGGAAATCGGCGGTACCGAACAGATGCTGCGGGTGGCATGTGATCCATTCCCGTATCGGATGCGATGCATTTATAATAGCCGGAAGCGGAGGTCATCCATAACGCCTTCTGAGAGGGGTATCATGTCTCGGGATATGTTGACGATCATCGATCATCGCACCGGCAGACAATACGAAATCCCGATCGAGCGGGGTACCATCCGGGCCATGGACCTGCGACAGATCAGGGTGTCCGAAGACGATTTCGGATTGATGAGTTACGATCCGGGGTTCAAAAACACCGCATCCTGCCGCAGCCGCATCACGTATATCGACGGTGACCGGGGTATCCTGCTGTATCGCGGGTATCCGATCGAGCAACTGGCGCAGCACAGTACCTACCTGGAAACCGCGTATCTGCTCATCCACGGTGAACTCCCGACACGGAAACAACTGGACGAATGGGTCGATGAGATCACACACCATACCATCATTCATGAAAATATCAAAAAGTTCATTGATGGGTTTCACTACGATGCGCATCCGATGGGAATTCTGATCAGTACCGTTGCCGCACTGTCCACGTTTTATCCGGAAGCCAAGGACATCTTCAATCCGACAGTGCGGCATAAACAGATCGTGCGATTGATCGCCAAGATGCCCACGTTGGCCGCGTTTGCCTACCGGTACAGTATCGGGATGCCGTATGCCTATCCGGACAACGATCTGAGTTATACGGGCAACTTCCTGAACATGATGTTCAAGACCACGGAATTGAAGTATCAGGTCAATCCGGTACTCGAGCGCGCACTGGATATCCTGTTCATTCTGCACGCCGACCACGAGCAAAACTGTTCGACCACCGCAATGCGGGTGGTGGGCAGTGCCCATGCCGATCCGTATTCTGCCGTCGCGGCTGCATGTGCTGCACTCTATGGGCCGTTACACGGCGGCGCCAACGAGGCGGTATTGCGGATGTTAATGGAGATCGGATCGAAGGAGAACGTGCCCAAATATCTTGAGCGCGTACGGCGTGGGGAAATCCGGCTGATGGGGTTCGGACACCGCGTGTATAAGAGTTACGATCCGCGGGCGAAAATTCTGAAAGAACTCGCGCCGCAGGTGTTTGAGGTCACCGGACGCAACCCGTTGATCGACATTGCGCTGGAAATCGAACGGATTGCCCTGGAGGACGACTATTTTATCCAGCGTCAGCTGTATCCCAACGTTGATTTCTATTCCGGGATTATCTACCAGGCGATGGGGTTCCCCATCGAAATGTTTCCCGTACTGTTTGCGATCCCGCGTACGGCCGGCTGGCTGGCACAGTGGGTGGAACTGCTCGAGGATCCCGAACAGCGGATCGCGCGGCCCCGTCAGATTTATGAGGGCCCTGTGCAGCGGGATTATGTGCCCATCGATGCGCGTGAATAGTCGGTGCGGGATACCCGCCCGCGATCGAGATAGCCGCGGGATCCCGGTGCACCGGTATACCGATATACGGGGCGGATCGCAATGGCCAGAAAAGGACGACAACCGCCGTTATGGTCTGTACAGTCACAGCGGCGTACAGAAACGAAACCGTCGGCGGCCGCGTCCGGGTCTGCGGCACATCCGTCGGATTCGGCAGCGGATCGCCCGCCCCGGCAGGTGGTTCTGATCGACGGCAGCGGTTTCGTCTACCGTGCGTACCATGCCCTTCCGCGGTTGACCACCCGCAGTGGGATGCCCACGCATGCGATATATGGATTCGTCCAGATGCTGAACAAGGTCCTGCAGACGTTTGAAGCGGACGCCATGGCCGTCGTGCTGGACGCGCCGGGACCGACATTTCGTCATGCACTCTACGAGGAATACAAACACAGCCGCCCACCGAAACCACCTGAACTGGAAACACAGTGGCCGTATATCATCGAAATCACTCGCGCACTGGGCATTCCCATTCTGCAAATGGAGGGGTATGAAGCGGATGACCTCATCGCGGCGATCGCGCGCCGGGCGGCAGCGGCGGGTGGACGGGTGATCGTGGTGACGTCGGATAAAGACATGTTGCAGATCGTCAACGATCAGATCGCGGTATACCACCCGCAACGTGATCGGCTGTATACACCGGAGCGCGTATATGAAGAGTATGGGTTTCCGCCGGAACGCATCGTCGACTTCCTTGCACTCGTCGGGGATACCATCGATGACATCCCGGGAGTCAAGGGGATCGGAGAAAAATCGGCCCGGGAGTTGATCCAGCGGTACGGCTCGATCGAAGACATCTACCGCCACCTGGACGAGGTGCCCGCGAAGTACCGCAAAAAACTCGAAGCCGGTGCGGCCATGGCGGAACTCAGCAAACGGCTGATCCGGCTTGCCGACGATGTGGGCATCGACATCACGTGGTCCGGGCTGCGTCGTCGCACGCCGGCACTTCAGCGGCTCGTGCGACTGCTACGTGAACTGGAGTTTTACAGCCTGCTGGAGGCGTTTCTGACGGACATCCACGATCGACGGCCGAACTACACGTGGATGGACGGTACACGTCTTCCGGAGGAGTGGGCCGCCTGGGTCCGGGAAATACGGGCATCCGGAAGACTGGCACTGGCGGCCGTCTGGGACGGGCGTCATCCGGCGGAAGCCCGGTGGATCGCGCTCGGTATGAGCTGGCAACCGGATACTGCGGTCGTGTTGCCGCTGACAGACGGGCGTGTGTGGGATTTTTTGAAAACCCATCTGCCCGAAGTTTTACGGGATTCCCGCATCCGCAAGATCGGGTTTCACTGGAAGGATATCTGGAACGGCCTGCGCCGGATGGGGATCACCCCGGTGCCCCCCTGGGATGACCCCGGCGTGATGTCATACGTGCTGGACCCATCCGCAGGTCGTCACGATCCGGAACACCTCGCGCGGGTGTGGCTCTCTTACCGGATGATCGACCGGGCGGCCGTCCGAAAGCATCTGACGTCCTGGGAAGCCGCAGACCCGGAAACGCTGACCGATGTGGTCGGTGAGTGGGCGGACATGGCATTGCAGGTGACGGAGATCCTGGATGAGGAATTGCAAAAACCGCCGCACGCACGCGTCGCCCGCGTGTATGCGGACATCGAACGGCCGTTGATACCGGTTCTCGCCGATATGGAGTTCTGGGGGATTCGGCTCGACGTCCGGCGATTGCGGCAACTGGCACATCGGGTTTCAGAAGAGGTGCATACCATTCAGCAAACGATCTTCCGGAAAGTCGGGTTTACATTCAATCTGAATTCTCATAAACAACTCTCCAGGGTGCTGTTTGAACACCTTGGCCTGCAACCCGGTAAAAAGACACCGAAAACCCGGCGGTATTCCACGCGTGCGGAGATCCTGGAAGAACTGGCCGTGCGGCATGAAGTTCCCCGGCTGATCCTCACATACCGTAACCTGGCCAAGATGAAATCGACGTTCATCGATCCGTTACTGGAGCGCGTGGACCCGCGTACACACCGGATCCATACGCGTTTCCATCAGACCGTAACGGCGACCGGACGGTTGAGCAGCAGCGATCCCAACCTGCAGAACATTCCCATCCGGGACGCGATCGGTGAACAGATCCGTGCGTGTTTTGTTGCGGAATCCGGCTGGTGGCTGATCATGGCCGACTATTCGCAGATCGAACTGCGTATCCTGGCACATATGAGCGAGGACCCGCGGCTCATCGAGGCGTTTAACCGGGGGGAGGACATCCATACGCGGACGGCCGTTGAAGTCCTGGGCATGCCGGCGGCACAGGTCGGTGAACGCGAACGGCGCCTGGCGAAGGCGATCAATTACGGGATCGTGTACGGGCTCAGTCCGTACGGTCTGGCACAACAAACCGGGATGTCCCCGGACGAAGCGCAACAGTTCATTGCACGGTATTTTACCCGGTATCCGGGAGTGCGGGCATTTCTCGATCAGGTGCTTGCGACCGGACGGGAACGCGGGTATGTGGAAACCCTGTTCGGTCGTCGACGGTACATTCCGGAACTGCACAGTCCCGATCATCAGGTCCGTCAGGCGGCCGAGCGCCAGGCGGTGAATATGCCGATTCAGGGTACGGCGGCAGATATCATGAAACTGGCGATGTTGCGTATCGACCGGTATCTGAAAACGCATCGCCTGCAGAGTCGTATCCTGTTGCAGGTCCATGATGAGATCATCTTGGAGGTTCCAGACGACGAGCAATCCCGGGTTTTACGGGATGTCGCCGATCTGATGCAGCACGTGGTGACCCTGCGTGTTCCGCTTGTCGTATCCATTCATGCCGATCGCGCCTGGACGAAATGACGTGCGGGGTTGCATCGGCCGCATACAGTCCAGATGGTGCACATCCATGCGTGTTCTCATGGGCATTGCCGTGCTGGGTATCGGGCTGGGCATGCTGTGGGCGTGTGTCCCCCGACTGCCCCGATCCTCTGCGGTGATCGGTCAGGTCATGACCGGTCGGTGGATCTGGCGAGAAACGCACGGCCGGACCGTGCGTTTGCGGTGGGAAGCGTGCTGGAACCGGCGCGTCGGGTCCGGAGTATGGCTGGATCCGTTCGGGCAAAATCGGCTGGCCGTGATCGTCGATCCCGAGCGGGTGCATCTGCTCATTCCGGAACGGCGCGAGTGGTGGTACTGGCCGAATACGCCCGCGGGATGGCAACGGGTGCTGGGACTGCCGCTCGCCGGTGATGACTTCTGGCACTGGCTCATGGCGCACTGGCCCACATCAGCCTATCGGATGACCCATCCCGGGGACATCACGATCGCAGACCGCTTACGGCAGTATCGGGTCGCCTTTCCGGACGGCGTATTGACCGTGACGTATGATTCGGGGGATGACCGCGTGTTCGAAGGGAAGTGGGTATTTGCGTCTGGATGGCCACGTGTGACCTGGCGGTATACGTATGCATCGGACGCTGCCACCCTCCCGACACGGATCGATATCGTCTGGTCGGACGGTCAGGTGACCTTCGAAATGGCCTGGTACCATGTAACGTGGCAACGGGCCCGATGCACAGGGGTTCGTCTACCGGGGCGCAATACCTGGCGGATGCGGGATGTCCGGGCGGCCGCCACCCAGGACGTCCCGTTTATTCTGTCCTGGTGGCGCTCCGGCGCATAGCGCATCCACGATCGTGCGACATATCCACCCGACTTGCGGGGCGTTCCATGCGGGATCGCGTGCACCGCATATTGAACGGGTTTCTGGGCGTACTCGCCGTCTTTGCCGTCGTTTCGCTCGTTGTCGAGTACGGGTTTGATCTGACGCCGGAGGTCGCACACTGGCTGCACCGGGTCGATACCGGGATTCTCGTGGGATTTGTTGTACAGGCACTGATTCGGGTTCTAGTGACCACCGATCGGTGGACGTATATCCGTCAGCACCGGGGTGAAGCCGTCGTTGCCCTGTTGATTTTCATCTATCTGGCATTTCCCGGTCTGCTCGAACGCGGGATTCAGGTGTGGGCCCCGAACGTCGCACCGGGTGCACTGGCCCGGATATATATTGTGGCCTCGCAAGTACTCGTCCTGGCCACGGCAGGGGTCGCTTCCGTGCGGGCGAGCCATCGTCTGCTGCACATGAATATCCAGCCGTCGCTTCTCCTGGTATTGAGTTTTCTCTTCCTGATCCTGACCGGCACGGGGTTGCTCATGTTGCCCCGCAGTACCGTGGCCGGGGGAATGCACTGGATCGATGCCCTGTTTACGGCCACGAGTGCCGTATGTGTCACCGGTCTGATCGTGGTCGATACGGCCACATATTTTACCCCCCTGGGACAGGCTGTGTTGCTCGTACTGATCCAGCTCGGGGGGCTCGGAATCATGACGTTCACGTCGTTCTTTGCACTGATCGGCGGTGCACCGCGGGGATTGCGCGAATACACGACGCTGCGTTCCCTGCTCGGCGAGGAAAGCCTCGCCCGGATTCGATCGACAGTGGTTGCCATCGTACTCGTCACATTCGTTTGTGAGGTCCTGGGCGCTGTGGCGCTGTATCACTTCTGGCCGGAACATACGGCCAGCGGACAGGGACCGCGCTGGTGGATGGCGGTGTTTCATGCGGTGTCCGCGTTCTGCAATGCGGGGTTTGCGCTGCTGTCCGATAATTTTGCCGATGCGGGACTTGCCCGGTGTGCGCCCGTGCTGTGGATCAGTATGGGACTCGTGATCGTGGGCGGGATCGGGTTTCCGGTGATTCGGGATCTCACCACCTGGGTGTGGGCCCGGCGGGCTCGCCGTTATCCGTATCCCCGTTTGAGCCTGCACACGCGCCTGGTGCTGCTGATGACCCTGATCCTCATCGTCGTGGGCGCGATCGGGTTGTACCTCCTCGAAGGCACCCGGGCGTTCGCCCATTTCGGAAATCCGTATGCCCCGCTCGCCGCGCTGTTTCATTCCGTATCCGCGCGAACGGCCGGGTTCAATACCGTGGATATCCGTACACTCGGCCCGGCAGCGTCGTTTCTGCTCATCGGATTGATGTGGATCGGCGCATCCCCGGGGTCCACGGGCGGCGGGGTGAAAACGACAACCGTCGCCGTCGCCGTGATGAACATGTATGCCCTGGCGCAGGGACAGGAACGGGTGGAACTGTTTCATCGGCAGATCGCACCGATCGTCGTCGTCCGCGCATTCGCCACGGTCATCCTGTCGTTCTTTTTTATCGCCGGCATGCTGTTTCTACTGCTGATCACGGAAAATGCGGATTTCCTGGATTTGTTGTTTGAACTCGTCTCGGCGGTCAGCACGGTAGGACTCTCCCGCGGCATCACGCCGGATCTGTCTCCCCTGGGCAAATTGCTCACCACGGTGGCGATGTTTTTCGGCCGGGTGGGATTGCTGACCATCGTGATGACCCTGATCCCGGCGCGTCCCGTACGCCGTATCGACTATCCACAGGAGACCGTCCTCGTTGGGTAATGCACCGCCTGCCAGGGTTTTCACCGTTTGGCCTGCTGCTCGCTCAGAAACCGCTGCAGACACCCCTCACAGCAGAAATAGTATTGCTTGCCCTCCCATTCGATCGATACCGGCGCCTTTTCCGGATCGATCTCCATCCCGCATGCCGGGTCAACGACCTTGCCTTCCGCAGCCATGGTGTGAACCTCCAGAAATGCAGGATTCGGATAGATCAATACGAACACGGTACACCCCGTGTCCGTCAGAAGGGATAGCCGATCGAAAAGTCGAGTTGTAATTTGCGGTCAATCCGGCGGAAGTTGTGTCGGAACGAAAATTCGACATTGAATGGCAGTCCGCCGAACAGGACCGTAATGCCGATGCCGATGGATCCGATCCCATCTGCCGGATTGAAGTCCTCCGGCAGGGATAGAAAAACGATATCCAGATTGGAGAGCCGGAAGAGGCCACCGTCAAAGAAGAGATAACCCCGGAACATGTTCAACCACGGGTGGCGGCTGCGCAGTCCGGAGGGCAGGAGGGGGAACCGATACTCGATGTTAACCACACCCCCCCGGTTGCCGACGAGCTGCCGGAAGTCGTATCCCCGGAAGTTCAACCCACCGCCGAAGTAGAACAGGTTCGGAACATCTCCCTCGGAGTAAAACCCCTGGAGACGCACGGCGAGCAAAGAGAACCGTGACAATCGGAAGTAGTGCCGATAGTCACCGTATACCGTATAGCGCGTGATGAAATTCGAGGTCACACGCGGCGACAGGATCACGAGAAGTTGTCCCGTATTGCCGGCGACAGGACCGAAAAACTGAAACTTCGTCGTTTCAAAGATGTAAGCGATCGACGCGGCCAGGATCCAGCCGTCGAGCAGGTAGTCCTTGATACCGGTCTGACGGATGAATTCCTCATGGATCAATTGAAACGTCGGGTTGAGGAATTTCTGTTGCACCCGGAACACCCCGAGACCGATTTCAAACCGTTTCCACGGGTCCAGCGGATACAGACTGTAAACGTTCGCACCGATCTGACGATTTTTCACAATGGCCGAGAAAAAGCCGTTGACCGGTGCGATGAAGAAATCGTCGGCCCATATCAATTCCGTAAGGTACCACAGGCGACGGGACAGATCGAGATAAGACAGATAGTACGTATTGAACGAAGAGATCCGTTGCAAAAAGATGGTAAACCGCTGGTCTCCCAGGATGTCTTCGATGGTGATGGCACCGGCGAATGCGGTGGTGAACTGGTCCGCACCGGCGACGAACACGGGCCGGGACCCGAGCACCGGCCGGAACCCTTTACTCTGGATGAGGCCCGGGTCGATATTCAATCGAGGTGGCGCGGCCGCTTCCTCGGAGGCGATCGCGGGCGTTTCGGGGGTCTCTGCGGATGGCGCTTCCGCGTACAGGGTCGGGGTTGATGGCGTGATGACTTCGACCACACGGTGGAGCGGTACGCGATACAGATGGTAGTTTCCCTTAAAGAAGTTCAGGAAATACACCCATGTCTGTCCGTGTTCCTCCCACACTTTGGGTGAGAGATTTCCGGTCATCGTTCGGGTCAGGCGAGCGATCTCTCCGGTTTCCATATCGTAGCGGTACAGATCAATGGCCCCATCGATATCCGCCGAGAACACGATATACCGACCGTCCGGGGAGATCGCCGGATTCAGGTAGTAAGGCAACGTACGCGCACGTGGGCCGTAGAGCGGTTCCAGATCGACCCGAACCGGCATACGGGGCGTCAGGTCTTCGACCGTGCGGGTCCGCAGATCGAACCGATACAGTCCCGACCCCGTATGGGTACGGACCACGTAGACCAGCGTACGCCCGTCGGGGGTCCATACCGGGCTCTCTTCAAATGCGGGGTCGTCCGTCAGAGGCTCGATCTGTCGGGTGCGCAGGTCGATCCAGAAGATGTCCCGCTGCCCGTTCTCCCGAAAGGCGGTGAAACTCACGTGGACACCGTCCGGATGGAATTGCGGCGCGGACGCCTTATCCAGCGGGATGTAGTACTCACGGAATTCCTTTTCCCAGACATCGATGACGAAGAGACTGCGAAACTTTTTCTTGCGCGCGAAGAATGCGATCTTCCGGCCGTCCTGGGACCATGCAATGCTGTGTCCCCCGAGATCCAGGCCCTCCCGATCAAATTCGAGGTACTGGAACTTCGTATTGACCGAGGGAATGAGGTCCCGCAGTACCTTACCCTCACGGTTCACCACAATGACATCCAGATCAAAGTCGTACAGATTGACCGTGATGAGCGCGAAATATCGACCGTCTGGAGAGATGTCGTACCCCAGCACGAGTCGATAGGGAAACGGGAGTTCAAAGATCCGTTCATACGATGTGGAGGGCTCGCGATCCCGGTAGGTTTCGAATTTGTGCCGCATATACTCCGAAAACAGGTCGTTGAACCGTTCTTCGGTGACGCCGAACGCGGCCAAAAACGCGTCAAATCCGCCCAGGAAAGACTGTTTACGGATCTGGTACCAGAGTTGCCGCACGCCCGCATCACCAAACCGGTCCTGGATGAAGTCCCAGATGTAATATCCGATGGTATACTGCGCGCCGCTGACCTGGTACCCCGGCGGTAACTGCAGTGGACGGTTCGGTGAAACGTACGGCAGACGCTCGGTGAGGACGGCATCGCGCACGATCATGACAGTGCTCGGATCGCGTTCACCGACCACGAACTCGGCGAACCCTTCCATGACCCAGAGCGGCGGCGTGGGCCGGAAGATCATGGCCGGTCCCAGGCGACCGAAGAGAAACCCGAACTCGAAGATGTGGGCGATCTCGTGCACGATCACGTGCCGCAGGACGGCCGGCGGGTGGTCAATGGCGAATGCCACCCGGTTGTAAACCGGTTCCGCGACACCGAGGGTGGAGGGGTTGATATACACGTAATTGACCTGTTCGAATTCCGCCTGCGTACGAAAATAGATCAGCGGAATGCGAAACGGTGGCGCGGACTGGAAATACCGATAGATCTGACGATAACCGTTTTCCGCCAGTCCGGCGATGACCGGTAGCATATGACGTGTTTCCGGATAAAAATAAATGTCAAAATGCTCGGTGGGATAGACCTTCCACTGAAAGTGGTCATACCGGACACGGTTTTTCCCGTAGTACGGAAAAATGATCTGTGCCGCTGCCCAGATCGGCAGGCACAGCATACCGACCCAGAGGACGCTCGGGATTCCGTACCGTGTGCCGGATCGACGGTTCATCGTGGCGCTCCCGTTGAAGGAATGTCACGAACAAAAATCCGTTCCGTCTGGATGTAGATCGGCACGATCGCGCGCAGCAGGTCGGGCATAACCCGGTCGGCCAGGATATAGAAGATCGTCAGGTCCATACGGTCGACCCCTTGAAACGTTCGTGATGTCTCCACAGCTTCCCGGTGGATGAACGTATTCCGGTGCCAGTCGATCACGTACAGACGTATTCCGAGTCGAAACTCGCTGTATCGACCGATCCGCCGACCGTATGCGCGCCGCCGCGGTGCGATTCCTTCGCGGGTGGGCGCGATCAACCCGGATCGGTCTGCTCCCGCGATGTGGACGACTCCGAAGATCACCGCTGGTCGTTCTGCCTGGCGGACCTCCTCCGGGGTGCTCCAGTGAGCGTGCAGCCAGTCCAGCACGAACGTGTCGTCCTGCCAGGCATCGGATGGGGGCAACGGGATGTCCTGACGATCCACGCCAGGACGAAGCGGAACGATGCGGATGTCTTCACGTTGCAGATGGCTTTGCAGTTCGTTCCGGATGGTGATTTCAACCTCTTCACCGTAATCGGTCCAGGGGTCATCGTCCACGCCCTGGAAGTCCTCGTACACGAGAAACTGGACGATCACGATCGGCGCGTACGACGCCAGAGAGATCTCCGGACGCGTGGGGACCCGGACGATCGACTCCATGGTCGGATTCGCGCATCCGAATCCGACGATCAGCATGATCCAGCCGAGCACGATCCAGCAGGCAGCTTGCCAGAATTGCCGGATGCGGCGATACGGGTATACGGCGGTTCGATCATTTCCGTGGACGGTCATGTGCGTTTTCCCCTGAGGCATGCGGTGACGACGATGACTCGGAGGACGTGGAGGATGACCTGTCCATGCCGTATTTTTGCTGCAACTGGCGGAATCGCATGTAATTGGCGCGGAACACCACGTTGTTGGGGTCCATGGACAGTGCCCGCCGGTAGAACGTCAGTGCCTGTTCCGGCCGGCCGGTGGCCTCCATGGCAATGGCGAGGTTGTTCCAGATGCCGGCCCAATCGGAACGGTACCGCGCGATCTGCATCCAGCGATAGAGTGCCTCCTGCCAGTATCCCTGGCGCGCTGCCCGGATCGCGAGTTCATTTTGCGTCTGAAGCCATTCCGGACTGCCCGGGGGCGGGAGATCCGGAGATACTGCAGCGCGCGCAATCCCCCAGAAGAGACCGGCGATCCCGAGGCTCCAGATTCCGAAACACACCCAGGCGTGCACACGCACCGCTGTACGCTCCGTAAAGGCCGACTTTATACGGAATACGCCCCCCCGAAAGGACCTGTTACACCGGCATGACGGCCACTACACGTTCGGTTTGGTCACGACGACCGGAACCGGTGCGCGCTGTAAGATCTTCTCGGCGACACTGCCGAGCAGCAGGTGCATGAGTGGGCCGCGCGCGTGGCTGTCCATGACGATGAGATCACCGTTGATCTCCCGTACATACCGCAATATGCCGGTTGCCGCATCCGTTGCCCTGCGCAGAGATTTTTCGATCGGCACGTGTGGAGGTGTGGTATGCGCGGTGGTCCACTGGTCCAGTGTCTGTTGCAGGATCTGTTCGATCTTTTGCATCACCTGCGCGGGGCCTTCGTACAGATAGATCTCCATGACGTGCAACACATGCAGCGTGGCTCCGGTCAGTTCCGCCAGTTCCAGTGCGATCTGCATGGCCTGGCTTTTGGCGATCGTGAAGTCCACGGGCACGACGATGTTACGGATGTCCCGTATGTCATAGGTTTCCGGAACGATCACCACCGGCTGACGCGTCGTGCGCAGGATCTTCATAGCGAAACTGCCGACACGGTGCTCATCCGTGCCACGTCCCATGACGACCCAGTCCACACGGTACCGCTGAATGGCTTCCAGAAACCCCTCGAGTTGATCGCCGGTATAGACTTCGGTGCGAATACTCAACCCCTGTTGCAGGAGCGGTCGGATGCGTGCAACGATGGCCTGTTCCGCCTGTTGACGTTTCTCATCCAACCAGTGCGCCAGTGCAGTCTGAACCTCTTGATCGAGGTCAAACCCGTACCCGACCGTCAACGTTTGCAGACGGTTCTGAGGAGGGGGAATGGCCTGCCATACGACGATTTCCCCACCCATGCGGCGCGCCAGACTGGCGGTAAATGCGAGCGCGCGTTCGGCACAGGATGAGTTGTCCCAACCGACCAGAAATGTCGTCATGGTGTCCTCACGTTGGGGGGATCACCTCACAGTAGTATGAATCAACATGGGTACCGGTGCAACTGTATGGCACCTGGGATCGGGACAGGCAATGGGACATGCGCATCACCGGATCCACCGGTGTGCCGGTGGCCACCGGTCTCAGGTCCCGGGTGTCAGGTGTTCGGGAGCGGGGAATGCCGTGCGCAGCGGAATCGATGTACCGCTACTCCGCTGCTGCCGATTTCAGATCGGTGCGTGTGATCAGGGCGTGTCCGATTCCACCGGATACCCCTGCGCCATCCATTTGCGAATGCCCCCCTCCAGGTGGCGCACGTGGGTATACCCGAGTTTTCGCAGGGTTTTGAGGGCTACTGCGCTTCTGCGCCCGCTCCGGCAGTAGACGATGATCGGCGTGTCCGGATCTCCGGGCAGCCGCTTGCGCATCCGTTCCAGTTCGCGATAGTCGATCCGGGCATCCGTTCCGGGGATATGGGCATCGCGGTATTCTTCGGGTGTACGTACATCGAGCAGAAAGATCTGTGCGGATTTTTGTTGCAGCAGGGCGTACAGTTCGGCGGGAGTGACGGTCGGTACCTCTTCCGCAGTCCATACCTGCGGCACAGTGAGAAACAGACCAGCCCACAGAAGTCCGACCATGAACCGGATTCGATGCGTGATACGTGAACGCATGATGGTTTCCTCCATGGATTGTACCGCGTGATTGTATCGCGCTCTGCGCGATGGTCCGCGTCTATGGGTTGCATCGAGATCGGGACAGGCAATGGGACACGGTGTGTCCCAATGGACCCCGCGATATCCCGTCATCCAGGCTGCGCGGACACCGGATACCCGACACCGGGGACCTGAGACCTGTTCCCGGTGTCGACCGGGCCATCCGCGCATCCGGTGCATCCCCTGTCCCATTGCCTGTGCCGATCTCAGCTTTTTAGAATTCGACACCCCGCGGGAAGTTACATAGAATACGGATCCGGTTCCTCGGAGAGAGACATCGTGCGTACCACGGGCTATCGTTTCCGGGTGACGGGACGGTCGATCGTCGTATACGCGTGTGTGTGCGTACTGTTACTGGTACTCGGTATCCCGCTGACGATCTATCTGGGGGTGACACGTCGTGTCGATGCGGCGTACGGGTTTGTCCGCTGGTGGTTACGGCGACTGCTCCGCCTGGCCGGCGTGCGGGTGAATATCCGGGGACTGGAACACGTGCCCGATCCGCCCGTACTGTTCATGGCCAATCATCAGAGTATGCTGGAACCCGTGATTCTGCTGACGTATCTACCGCACAATGTCCGCGTGTTTCCGAAGAAGGAACTATTTCGCATCCCGATCATGGGCCATCTCATGCGTCTGGCGGGGTTCATTCCGGTCGACCGTCAGCGTCCGGAACGTGCCCGGCGGGATCTGACGCGTGCGCTGGAAATGTTCCCGCATCGCATCAGTTTCATGATCTTTCCGGAGGGTACACGTACCCGTGACGGTCATCTGCAGCCGTTCAAACGCGGTGGATTTGTACTGGCAATTCATGCGCAGGTTCCCATCGTACCGATCTCGATCTGGGGTGCCTATGAAATGCTTCCCAAAGGCGAATGGCGGATCCGCCCCGGTGTGGTCCACGTGGTCATTCACCCGCCCGTTGCGACGCGCGGTCTCGGCATCGAAGACCGGTTTGCGCTGGCTGACCGGGTGCGCGCAATCATCGCGTCGGCACTGCCGGAACGGTATCAACCCCGTGACCGGATCCCGGCGTCGTCGCATCCGCAATCCATGCAATCCCCGTACGGAGTACGCTCAGATGGCACGGTATCTGGCCATTGAAACGTCATGCGATGAGACAGCGGTCGCTGTGGTCACGGATACGTTCACCGTACTGGGCCATCGGGTCGCCACTCAGATGGAACACGCCCGGTACGGAGGCGTCGTGCCGGAACTCGCCGCACGTCGCCAGCTGGAACTGTTGCCCCGGGTGTTCGCTGAAGCGCTCGCTGAAGCCGAATGCACGATGGACGATATTGACGGTATTGCAGTCACCCGTGGACCGGGACTGATCGGTGCATTGCTTGTGGGTGTTGCCTTTGCGAAAGGTCTGGCGGTGGCCTATGACCGGCCGATTCTCGGTGTGCATCACGTCGAGGGCCACCTCTGCGCTGTGCGGATCGAGTATACGGACATTCCATTGCCGGCGCTCGGGCTCGCGGTTTCTGGTGGACACACGCATATGTACTACATGGCGGATTGGGGAGATTTTCGGCTGGTGGCCCGCACACGCGATGACGCGATCGGAGAGGCGTTCGATAAGGTCGCCAAGATGCTCGGCCTCGGGTATCCGGGCGGGCCGATCATCGATCGGATGGCGGAACGCGGAGACCCGCAGGCGTATACCTTCCGTATTCCCCGGATGGGAGATGGTTCTCTCGATTTCAGTTACAGCGGCCTCAAGACACGGGTGCTGCAGATCCTTCGTGACGATCCGGAGGGATTTGCGCCGGACGCGTCGGGTGAATGGCCGCAGCGGACGTACGACCTCCTTGCGTCGTTTCAGTATGCGGCCGTTGCACAGGTACTGGACCGTACCCGGCAGGCCCTGGCACAGATTCCGGTGCGCGCACTCGTTGTC
>CAZIRO010000005.1:28276-37184 GCA_964541595.1 uncultured Acidobacteriota bacterium | reverse complement strand
CCACCGGCATATCGGTGGATCCGGTGGTGCGCATGTCCCATGGCCTGTCCCGATCTCAGTGGAGGCTTGACATCCGCTGTTTTTACTCTACACGCTATTTTACTTCAGGAGGAGTTTCTTTCCACCAGCACTGGTGGGCCGTGCCGGCAGATTCCCTGTCCGTATACCACTGGAAGGGCAGGTCTCCGGTGGGGTACCCTGACCCGTTCCCGTGCTTTGCCGTCTTTCGTTGCCGGTCACTGGTCGCATGGGGGATATTGCATTCTGTTCCATCTCTGTGGACTCCGTGAACTCCGTGTCTCCGTGGTGCAATGATCCTGCGTATATCCTGTGGTCCATCGAGACCCCTGTCCCATTGCCTGTCCCGATCCCGGCTCACAAACTTGACAGCACCTCCCATGATCTGTATATTATTGCATCCATATTGCATACGTATACATCTCCGGGTCGTCCGTGGAGGGAAAGTCATGGGATTCGCGCGGTTGTTCATCGTCGATACCACGCTCCGCGAAGGGGAACAGTTCGTGCATGCGCACTTCTCTACCGAAGATAAGATCCGTATCGCCGAAGCGCTCGATCGGTTCGGTGTCGAATACATCGAACTGACCAGCCCGGCGTGTTCGCCCAGAAGTTTCGCCGACTGTCAAACCATTGCCCGCCGTGGCCTGCGGTGTAAAGTCCTGACCCATATCCGGTGCCATCGTGAAGATGCCCTGCGCGCACTGGATGCCGGCGTCGATGGCATCAATCTGTTTATGGGCGTGTCGCCCTACCTGCAGAAATACAGTCACGGCAAAAGCGTCACAGAAGTCATCGACCGCGCCTGTGATGTGCTTTCGTTTATTCGAGAACAGCATCCGACCATCGAACTGCGATTTTCGGTGGAAGATGCGTTTCGCAGTCGGCTGGCCGACGTGTTTCGCGTCCTGCTGGCGGTCGAGAGTCTCGGTGTGGTGCAGCGTCTCGGACTGGCGGATACTGTCGGTGTCGCCACGCCGCAGCAGGTGTATCAGGTGGTGGGTACGCTGCGGCGCATGGTCGACCTCGATATCGAATTTCACGGCCACAACGATACGGGATGTGCCGTGGCCAATGCGCTGGCCGCACTCGAAGCCGGTGCGACGCATATCGACACCACCGTGCTAGGTATCGGCGAACGCAACGGCATCACCCCGCTCGAAGGATTGATGGCGCGTCTGTACACACTGGATCGCGATTGGTTGTGTGCACGCTATAATCTCAGGATGTTGCCGACACTTTCTGCGATGGTGGCCGAGACGGTGGGGATTGAAGTCCCGTTCAGCCACTGTGTTACGGGACCGACAGCGTTTGCGCACAAGGCCGGTGTGCATACGAAAGCGGTGCTCAACCATCCGCGCACGTATGAAGTACTCGATCCGGAAGATTTTGGCGTGTCTCGCCAGATTTATATCGCGCACCGACTCACGGGCTGGCATGCCGTGCGTGCGCGTGCCGAACAGCTCGGTCTGGATCTGGATGCCGATCAGATCCAGGAAGTCACAGCCGTGCTGAAGACCATCGGGGATGAGCGACCGTTACGGCTGGAAGATCTGGATACACTATTACTGCAGCAGGCCCACGGGTTGCCCCTCTCGGTGGATGAAGCGTCGGAAGCCGGGGTGCTTGTGCGCCGGCGGAGGGAACGATAATGCGACCGCAGACGTTTGTCGAAAAAACCCTCGCACGGGCGGCCGGTGTATCGGAGGTCACGGTCGGGCAGGTGGTGGATGTCCGGCCGGACGTCGTCCTGAGTCATGACAACACGGCAGCGATCGCGCAGATCTTTGCGCACATTGGTGTATCCCGCGTGTACGATCCTGACCGTCTGGTGGTGGTGCTCGACCATGCGGCACCACCGCCAACGCCGCGTCATGCGGAGGTACACGCGGCCGTTCGTGAGTTCGTGCGTGCGCAGGGGATTCGGCATTTTTACGATGTCGGTCGGGGAATCTGTCATCAGGTACTCGGTGAGGAAGTCCTGGTATTACCCGGTCAGGTGGTCGTCGGCGCGGACAGTCATACCGTACATCTCGGCTGGCTGGGTGCGTTTGCCACCGGTCTGGGGCGCAGCGAGATCGCCGCCGTCTGGGCCACCGGTGAGGTGTGGTTGCGGGTTCCGGAGAGCATCGCGATCGAGTTGACCGGCCGGCTTGCACCGGGTGTGACAACCAAAGACCTGTGCCTGCGGATCATCGGAGACCTCGGGGCCGACGGTGCGAACTACCGTTCGATCGAGTTCCACGGGGATGCGCTATCTGCACTGCCGATCGATAGCCGTATGGTATTGACGAACATGATGGCCGAATGTGGGGCCAAGAATGCCGTGATCCCGCCGGACGATCGCACGTTCCGCTGGCTGGCCGAACGCCGGGCTCGCCGTACGGGTCAACCGATCGACGTGTGCGAGCGGGAGATCCGGGACCTTGCAGTGTACCCCGACCCCGACGCGCAGTACGCCATGCGGTTGCGGTACGATCTCGGTCAAATGGAACCCTTTGTCGCCTGTCCCCACCAGGTGGACCGTGTCTGTCCGGTTTCCGAAGTCGCGGGCACGCGGATCGATCTCGCGTTTATCGGAACCTGTGCGAACGGACGACTGGAGGATCTCGCCATGGCAGCAGAAGTCCTGCGCGGACGGCGTATTGCGGCCGGGGTGCGGTTGATCGTGGTACCGGCGTCCCGGGAAGTACTTGAACAGGCCATTGCGCGTGGGTATATTGCGACGTTCGTTGCGGCCGGCGCCGTGATCGGTGTGCCGGGATGCGGTCCGTGTATGGGCAACCATATGGGTGTTCCGGCGCCCGGTGAGGTCGTCATTTCCACGGCAAACCGCAACTATCGCGGACGGATGGGCACACGCGATGCGGCGATCTATCTCGCCAATCCCGCCGTCGTGGCGGCGAGTGCCCTGACCGGCGTGATCACCGATCCGCGGGAGGTGATGGTATGCAACAGCGACTGCGTGGGCGCGTATGGAAGTACGGCGACAACGTGAATACGGACGTGATCTTTCCGGGGAAGTATACCTATACGTTGAAGGACCCCGAAGAGATGGCCCGACACGTTCTGGAAGATCTCGATCCGACATTCGCCGAACGGGTACGCCCTGGGGACATCATCGTCGCCGGACGTAACTGGGGGTGCGGGAGTTCCCGTGAGCAGGCGGTTACGGCATTGAAAGCCGCCGGCGTGCAGGCCGTGATCGCCCGATCGTTTGCCCGCATTTATTATCGCAACGCGATCAACAACGGCCTGCTGCCCATCGTGTGTCCGGAAGCCGCGGACGTCATTGCCGCCGGGGAAACCATCGAGATCGATCTGACCACGTGGACGATCCGTTGTGCGGCGGGGACCCTGCGGTTTGAGCCGTTTTCTCCGTCGGTGATGGCGATCATTGCAGCGGGAGGGTTGATTCCCCTGTTGCGCCGACGGTTCATGCATGATCCATCCGATGGGGGGCCGTAATGGCCTATTCGGTGGTCGTCATTGCGGGAGATGGGATCGGGCCGGAAGTCGTGCAGGCGGCCTGCCGCGTCGTGGACGCCGCCGGCGTGGATGTCGAATGGGTCCCCGCCTGGCTCGGACAGCAGGCGGTGGAACGGTATGGCGATCCGTTTCCCGCCGCAACGCGGGACCTCATCCGGACCCACCGCGTGGTCCTCAAAGGACCCGTGGCCACTCCCATCGGTCGTCAGGGGTTTCGTAGTGCGGTGGTCGCACTGCGTCGCGCATTCGATCTGTACGCCAATGTGCGGCCCATTCGATCGCTGCCGGGTGTGCCGGCACGGTATGCGGATATCGACCTCGTGATCGTGCGGGAAAATACGGAGGGATTCTATAGCGGTCCGGAACAGATGGTGTCGCCCGGCGTCGTTGAGAGTGTGCGTACGGTGACGGAACGGGCGGCGACCCGGATCGCCCGGTATGCCTTTACGTACGCGACCCGCCACGGCCGTCAGCGGGTCACCGCTGTGCACAAGGCGAACATCTTCAAACTCGGGGACGGCCTGTTTCTGGAATGCTGCCGCCGGGTCGCCCGGGACTTTCCTGAAATCGCGTATGAAGAGATCATCGTGGATAACGCCTGTTTGCAAATGGTGCTGAATCCGTACCGGTTCGATGTGCTCGTGATGGAAAATCTGTACGGTGACCTGATGTCGGACCTGGCGGCGGGACTGGTCGGGGGACTCGGGGTGGTACCGTCGGCGAACATCGGCGACGACGTTGCGCTGTTTGAAGCCGTACACGGAACGGCGCCGGATATTGCCGGTCGGAACCGTGCGAATCCAACCGCGATGATCCTCTCTGCGGTGATGATGTTGCGCTATCTCGGGGAAACGGCGGCGGCCGATCGCATAGAACGGGCGCTGTTGCGAGTGCTTGCAGACTGCCGGGCGGTCACCCCCGATCTGGGCGGCACGGCGACGACCACGGAAATGACGGACGCGGTCATCCGTGCGTTGCAGCACGAAACCGGAGCGATTTCGGACTGCGAATGGCAAATTTCAAAATGATTCTTTCTATAAATCCGAAATTCGCAATTCGAAATCACGTTACGTTTCCTTGCCCCGGCGCCAGTGTTCGATGCGCCGGATGAAACGCGTGCGGTGGCGAGCGGTTTTCAGGACGGCCAGTACGGTGTCCTCGCCGGACACCGTACCGAGCAGTTCCGGCCATTCCAGACGGTCCAGCAGGTCCGCAACCACCGGGGCGGCGCTGGGTGTCGTCTTGATGAGGACCAGATTGTGCGTACCGCGCACGTCGATCACAAACCGGCGGAGGACGGTATGGATCTGATCCGGCGGCGGACGGGTCGGCATGGCTTCCGGGACCACGTACCGCGTGCGTCCGGACCCGATGGGCACACGTACGACCCCCATTTCACGCAAATCACGCGAGATCGTCGCCTGCGTCACCGTGATGCCGAATGTGGCCAGACGTTCGCGCAGTGCCTGTTGCGAATCGATGATCTCCTCGGCCAGGATTCGACGGATCCACTGTTGACGCAGGGCTTTTGAACTCCGCATGCAATGCTCCTGCCGGTGTGGAGAAAAAAGATACCGGATTTGCGGGAGTGGATGCAACTTGACTTTCGGAGAGCAAAATCGTAATTTATTGCATCGTTGTTGCAAGACCCGCGTGAGATGAACGGTATGGCATGGTGATTCAAATTGGGGAGGAACAGCGTATGGCGAGTGGGGTGTGCCCGGTATGTGCGGCATCCGTTCCCGTCGCTTCCGACGTGTTGTTACACGAATTGTTGACCTGTCCGGAATGCGGCGCGGAACTCGAGGTGACGAATTTATCTCCATTAACCTTTGAACAGGCGCCGCAGGTTGAAGAAGACTGGGGCGAGTAACCCCGCATCGGACGCTGCGGTCCGGTGAGGTTGAGGTCGCGCATGCAGATCGCGCTGGTGTGTTCGTTCGTACGTGCCGAGGAACGGTGGATCTATGAGGCATTCCGCCGTGCCGGAGTTACGGTGGATATGGTCAACGACCGTTCTATTGTGGTTGATCTCGACCGACTGGACGGCTGGCGCAAGTACGATGCGGTGGTGCTCCGGTCGCTGGGATACTGGCGTGCGTTGCACCTGGCGCGGTGTTTTGAGGCACTCGGGTTGCCGGTGATCAATCCGTTTTCGGTGGTGCTGACCTGCGGCAACAAGTTGCTGACCACGCTCACGCTCATTCGCGCCGGGATTCCGGTACCCCACACGCGCATCGCGTTTTCGGTGGATGCGGCGTTGCGGGGTATGGACGACATGGGATATCCCGTGGTACTGAAACCGGTGGTCGGCTCCTGGGGGCGCCTGATCGCCCGACTCAACGATCGGGACGCTGCGGAAGCCGTACTCGAACACCGCGACACCCTGGGTGCCTTTGTGCATCATATTTACTATTTGCAGGAACATATTCCGAAACCGAACCGGGACATCCGGGTGATCGTGGTGGGCGGACAGGTGGTGGCGTCGATCTATCGGCATTCCGACCACTGGATCACGAATACCGCGCGCGGTGGACGGGCAACGCGCTGTCCGTTGACCCCGGAACTGCACGATCTCTGTCTCCGGACGGCCATGGCCATCGGGGGTGGCATTCTCGCCATTGACGTATTCGAGGACCCCGAGCGGGGTCTGCTCGTCAACGAAGTCAACCACTCGATGGAATTCCGCAACGCCATGGAGGCCTCCGGGGTGGATATTCCTGCATATATTGTTGATTTTGTTCAACAAGTGGTGCGGTACGGCTGGGAAGAAGCGCATATGGCCCCCGTATCCGAGAGCCGGTTATGACACGGGTCCGGGTCAGCATTGTGGGTGCATCCGGATATGTGGGGGGCGAACTGTTGCGGATACTGCTCCGGCATCCCCGGGTCGACATCGCGCAGGTGACCTCGGAATCGCATGCGGGTGTTCCCGTCTATCGGATTCATCCGAATTTGCGCAAGCACACGACCCTCACGTTTTGCCGCATGGCGGACCTCCGTGCGTGTGATGTGCTGTTCATTGCCCTGCCGCATGGGGAAGTTGCGCCCCGTATGGAACACTTTGCATCGCTGGCATCGGTGATTGTGGACCTCTCGGCGGATTTCCGACTGTCCACGGCAGCGGATTATGCGACCTGGTACGGACGGGCGCATCCGTGTCCGGAGTGGCTGGACCGTTTTGTTTACGGGTTACCGGAGGTGTACCGGGACCGTCTCCGCCATGCGCGGTATATCAGCGGTGTGGGCTGCAATGCGACGGCTGCCATTCTTGCCCTGTGGCCGTTCGTACGGGCGGATCTCGTCGATACCGCGCGGCCCGTGATTGTGGACGTCCATGCCGGTTCCTCGGAAGCCGGACGAACGCCGACTCCCCGGTCCCACCATCCGGAACGGCATGGTGCGGTACGGCCGTATGCACCGGTCGGTCATCGCCACACGGCGGAGGTGCGCCAGGTCCTCAACCTGCCGAATGTGGTCATGTCGGCGACGTCAGTGGACACCGTCCGCGGTGTACTGGCCGTTGCCCATCTGTGGACGAAAACACCGGTTGACGAAACGGCGCTGTGGCGGATCTATCGGACGTGTTATCAGGAAGAACCGTTTGTTCGCATCGTGCGCGATCGTCAGGGTGTGATCCGGCGTCCGGATCCGAAGGGTGTCGTCGGCAGCAACTTTGCGGACGTGGGATTTGATATCGAACCCGAAACGGGACGGGTCGTCGCGCTGTGTGCGATCGACAACCTGATGAAGGGTGCGGCCGGATCGGCGGTACAGGCGTTGAACGTGGCGATGGGATGGCCGGAAACGGCCGGACTGGACATGATCGGTCCCTATCCGGTATGAGCGTGCTGTGCATTCGAATTCCCCCCTGGCGTGCGAATTCCCATGGTGAGGTCTGTCCATGTGGGTGGTCAAGGTGGGGGGACACGAAACCGTGAATCTGGAAGCCGTTCTGGACGACCTGGCAGCCTGGGCCCACGAGGGCCAGCGATGGATCCTCGTACACGGCATCTCTGCGCAGGCCGACGCGCTGGGACATGCCCTGGGACATCCGCCCCGGCACGTCATCTCAGTATCCGGCCGTACGAGCCGGTACACGGACGCCCGAACGATCGAAATCCTGATGATGGCGTACGGTGCGTTCAACGCACGGATCGTCGCGGGACTGCGCCGTCGCGGTGTGGATGCCATCGGTCTGCGGGGGATCGACGGGGGGGTTGTTCAGGCACGTCGCAAGGGAGTCCTCAAGATCCGTGAAAACGGTCGGGTGCTGATCCTGCGCGGAGACCATTCCGGCAAGATCGAGAGACTGCGTACGGGACTGTTGCACCTGCTCATTCAACAGGGACTGTATCCGGTCATTGTCCCGCTGGGAATCACGCCGGACGGCACCGTGGTGAATATCGACGGCGATCGGGTGGCCGCACTGCTTGCGGTCGCGATGCGGGCCTCGGGACTGATCCTGCTGACCGGTGCGCCGGGGTTGCTGCGCAACTATCCGGACGAATCGACCCGGGTGGCGGTACTTTCCGTAGATGCGCTGGAACAGGCGATGGCGTGGGCGCAGGGGCGAATGCGTACGAAACTCGAAGCGGCCGGCGAGGCGCTGCGGGGTGGGGTGGGGTGTGTGGTTCTGGCCGACGGGCGCATTGAGCGGCCGGTGTACCGTGCACTCGCGGGCGAGGGAACCCGTATTGTCGCCCGATCGGCGTGATCTCCATGAGATGCGGGGGCATCGTATGGATTTCCAGGCAGTGGAACAACGATATACGAGTGGCGTATACGCAAAATGCCCGGTCACCATTGTGCGTGGCGCAGGCGTATACGTCTGGGACGATCGGGACCGGCGGTACCTCGATGCGGCCACCGGTCTGGGTGTGGGTGTGCTCGGCCACGGACATCCGGCCGTGCGGACGGCCGTGGCGGAACAGATGCAGCGGGCGATGGTATGTGCGGAGTTCTTCTACAACGATCAGCGGGCGCGATTACTCGCAACGTTGCAGTCTGTACTGCCCGGAGAGCGGGAGTGGCGGGTCTTTCTCTGCAATTCGGGTACGGAAGCTGTGGAGGCGGCGATCAAGTTTGCCCGCATGCATACGGGCCGTACGGACGTCGTTGCAGCACGTCGGGGGTTTCATGGCCGTACAATGGGGTCCCTGTCCGCGACCTGGAATCCCGTCTATCGGAAACCGTTTGAACCCCTGGTACCCGGATTTCGGCATATCGCGTTCAACGACGTCGCGGCGCTCGAGGCGGCGGTCAACGGCCGGACCGCAGCGGTCATCCTGGAGGTCGTCCAGGGCGAAGGGGGTGTCTGGCCGGCGACGCAGGAGTTTTTGACCGCCGCACGCGCGGTCTGCGATCGGACCGGTGCAGTGCTGATCTTCGACGAGGTGCA
>CAZIRO010000005.1:0-28266 GCA_964541595.1 uncultured Acidobacteriota bacterium | reverse complement strand
AGACCGGATTCGGTCGTACCGGTCGATGGTTCGCCGCGGAACATTACGGGGTCCTGCCGGACATATTCACCCTGGGTAAAGGCATGGGCGGGGGGTTCCCGGTCGGGGCGACCGCGTTTCCCGCAGAATGGGGACCATTGCCCGCGAAGACGCACGGGTCCACGTTCGGGGGCAATCCCGTCGCCTGCGCGGCAGCGCTGGCCACGATTGCGACCATTCGCAATGAGGGCCTCGTAGAACGCGCCGCCGTGATGGGAGAACGGTTCCGGCAGCGGCTGCAGGCCATGACATCACCGCTGGTCCGGGAGATCCGTGGACTCGGTCTGATGATCGGTGTGGCGTTGCGTATTCGGGCAACGCCCGTATTGCGACGGCTGATGGAACACGGTGTGATCGCACTGCTGGCCGGGATCGATGTCGTCCGTTTTCTCCCGCCGTTGACAATCGAAGCGGAACACGTGGACGCGATCGCCCTCGCACTGGAACGGGCGTTGCGCGAGGTCGCAGCGGAGCTGGGTGTGTAATTCCGAATTCGTTCGGTCGGAAGCGGCCGATCGGGCCGCTGAAACTGAACGATACTACAGGAGATGATCATGCGAGGTCAGCAAAACGTCCGCAGGACCGTGTGTGTCGGCACGGACGTCGTTCACGATGCGGCAGCCGTGGATCTGCTGACTGCCCTCGTGGACATCCCGAGTCCCTCGGGAAAAGAATCCGCAGCCGTGGCGTTTCTTGTGGACTGGATGGCCCGGCATGGGTTTGATGCGACTGTGGATGACGCGGGCAATGCGGTCGGCATTCTGGGAACGGGACCGCGCACGCTGATCTTTCTCGGGCATATCGATACGGTATCCGGCTGGGTCCCCGTGCGTATTGAAAATGGTCGCCTGTTCGGGCGCGGCAGTGTCGACGCCAAGGGTCCACTCGCCGCCTGTACGGTCGCCGTCGCCCGGGTCGGTCCGCGCCCCGGCTGGCGCTGGGTCGTCATCGGCGCGGTCGAAGAAGAGACGACCACCTCTCGGGGAGCACATCATGTGGCCGACACATGGTCGCCACCGGAGTTCTGCGTGATCGCTGAACCCAGCGGTGTCCAGGGGATCACACTCGGGTACCGGGGACGGATGTTCCTGCGGGTGCGCCTGACGGATACCGTACGGCATGGCGCAGTGCCGCAACCGAATGCACCGGAACGGCTCGTGGCGCTGTGGTCTGCCATTCAGCAACGGGTGCGCACGGCCAATCCGCCGCAACTCCTGCACAACGGAGCGGCAGCAACGGAGGTCACGGGACTGTTTCATCAGATCAGCGCGCGTCTGCGAACGATTGCGACCGATACGGATGGATTGCGCGAGTGGGCGGAAATGGCGATCGATTTCCGTTTGCCACTGACCTGGTCACCGAACGCCTGGCTGACCGAACTGCAACCGCTGCTTGAGAAGGTCCATGCCGAATGGTGGGCGACCGGAATGGAATCGGCATACGTTGCGGATAAACGGTCCCCCCTCGTGCGTGCCTTCATTGCCGGGATTCGGCAGGAGGGGTTTCGCCCCCGGTTGCTGGTCAAAACGGGGACGTCCGATATGAACGTGGTCGGTCCGGTCTGGCAGTGTCCCATCGTGGCGTATGGTCCCGGTGACGCGCGCCTTGATCACACGCCGGATGAACACATTGACCTGGACGAATACCTCACCGGTATTCGTGTGCTCACGCATGTGCTGCACACGCTCGCGGCGGAATAAGGGGTTCATTTCCCAGGTCTGTATCGATGCCTTCTCCGCACCGTCGCTTCTTCCCTATGGGAGAGGACGCAGCATCTGGTCTCGGGATCAGTCCCCCGCAGTGAGCCGTAATGGGACGCCGATACACGCAGACGTGGCGCAGATCAGGCAACCTGTCTGTGCGCATCCGTGTCCATCTGGGTCCCATCCCCTCAACCTCCGGCACCTTCTTCGCCACTTCACTTTGGAAATGAACCCATAATTTCAGGATTGTCGTATTTGCATGCGTCATGCCATCCGTGGTATTCTGCTGCCTGCGATGGGCAGGATGGCCCACCATTTTGTCACTGTCGCAAATGATGGATTCCGGAAGACGCAGATGCTGCAACATCCAATTGCTGCCGATACATGGCATGTCATTTTCGGAACCGGACAGGTGGGGTGCTGGATTGCACGGGCATTGCGAGCAATGAATATCGCAGTGCGCGCTGTCAACCGTAACGGTTTCCGTCCCGCGCTGATGCCCGATGATGTGGACATTGTTGCTGCGGACGTGACCGATCTCGAACAGGCCATTTACGCGGCGAAAGGTGCCGCAGTCGTGTATCAGGCACTCAATCCTCCGTATCATCTGTGGCATCAGTACTTTCCCATGCTGCAGACTCATGTCCTTGTAGCAGCACGGGAAGCCGGTGCGTGTTATGTTTCAATTGAAAATCTATACATGTACGATCTGTCGATGCCGATCACGGAAGATGCGCCAATTCGGCCGCGCTCACGTAAGGGAGAACTGCGGGCCCGGATGGCAGAAGCGGTCATGGCCGCCCATGAACGTGGGGATGTGCAGGCCACGGCATTGCGCTCGGCGGATTACTACGGTCCGGGGGTGCTGAATTCTGCAATGGGTGAGCGCGTGTTGGGAAACCTGGTTCTCGGGAAAAAGGCGCAGATCATGGGATCCTTGCACGTGCCCCATTCATGGGCATATATCGAGGATGTGGGAAAGGCAGCAGCCATTCTGGGTACCCGTGAAGAAGCGCTCGGGAAAGTGTGGATCACACCCCATGCCCCCGCATGTACACAGCGAGAAATTGTGGAAATGATCTGCAGTAATCTGGGGATTCGCCCCCGTACGATGGTGGTTTCTCCAATGATGATTCGGCTGGCTGGGTTGCTGGACCCGAATGCGCGGGCGTTCGGAGAGATGATGTATATGTTTACTGAACCATGTGTGGTGACATCGCGTCAGTTCCAGGAGACATTTGGTCTGCATCCAACACCTGTAGAGCAGGGGATACGGGCAGCAATTCGCTGGTATGTTGAATATTATCGAAATGTGTGACCCCCGACGCTTGCGGCGGTGCGTGGTTCGGGAGAAAAACGCCCGGGTACGAAAACGGTTCATCCGGACGTTGCTCCAGGGTTGCCAGCCGGCCGGGTGTTTGCGGGCAGATATGACGTAACCATTCGCCTGTCCCGATCCCAAAAAGGCCGTGTGGTTGACACGCGTGTGCGGGATCTGTAAACTGTACATCGACGTGTTCAGGGATAGCGTCGGACAGGACGTTTTTTTCGAGGCGATCCCATGACCGGATCGGTGACGCAACGTCGGATTGACTGTCGATTCAATAGTATGCACCGGTTCGGTCTCGATATACCCGCACGTTGCGCCGCACTTATCCCGCACATCGCTTCAACGCCTCTCTCCAGCCACCCGGCGTCCATGCAGTGGACGACTGCATGGTTCCGGTATTTTGGGTACTGGTTCTGGCGCGCCGGGGGCTGGGATCTGCCCACCTGCTGATCCCCCGCACCACACCAGTTCGGATCCCAGCCCGACCGACTCGCTTGCGGGGGATCTATTCCTGAAACCGTATGTACCGGCAGGCCGGTGCATGCGGTTGCGTCGTTGCAGTCGAAACCAGACGAAACACCGGTCAACGGAGGATCGATATGAACGTGCGGGATACTGGAAAGGAGGCGCGGGCGGCGGTGCGGGAGCCGGATGCGGCGACCGTACGTGCGGCCATCCGGAAGGTCGTGGACGGCGAGCACCTGGCGGAAGACGAAGCGGCCGCCGTGGCCACGGCCATCATGGAGGGCCACGCCACGCCGGCACAGATTGCGGCCCTGCTCGTGGGCCTGCGCATGAAGGGAGAAACCGTTCAGGAACTCGTCGGGTTTGCACGCGTCATGCGCACGAAGATGCGTACCTGTCCCGTCCAATCGGGTACGGTGATCGACACGTGCGGCACCGGTGGCGACGGACGGCGGACGTTCAACATTTCCACGGCAACGGCCATTGTGGCAGCAGCCGCCGGTGCACGTGTGGCAAAACACGGCAACCGTTCGGTATCGAGTCACTGCGGGAGTGCCGATGTACTCACGGCGCTCGGTGTGCGCATCGATGCCCCGCCGGAGGTCATGGCCCGGTGTATCGATACGATCGGTATCGGGTTTCTGTTTGCGCCGCTGTATCATCCGGCAATGAAACACGCCATTGGACCGCGACGGGAGGTCGGGGTGCGCACGATCTTCAATCTCATCGGGCCGATCACGAACCCGGCCGGCGCGCGTCGGCAGTTGCTCGGAATATTCGATGGTGTCTGGGCAGACCCTCTGGCGCGGGTGTTGCACCGTCTCGGCAGCACGCATTGTCTCATTGTCCACAGTGAAGACGGGCTCGATGAAATCTCGATTGCGGCACCCACGCGTGTGACCGAACTGCGGGACGGTACCATTCGATCGTATACCATTCGCCCGGAGGATTTTGGACTGGCGTCGTCTCCGCTGTCGAGCATCCAGACGCGGGATGTGGAGGATAACGTGCGTTTCATTACGGAGGTCCTCCAGGGTCGACCGGGACCCGCGCGGGATGTGGTGCTGTTCAACGCCGGTGCGGCGATCTATGTCGCGGGTGTGGCCGATTCGATTGCAGATGGAATCCGGCGTGCACGCGAAGCCATCGATACGGGGCGGGCCTGGACCGTGCTGGAGACGTTTCGTCGCATGACAACGGAGGCCACCGCATGAGAGACTTCCTGCGGGCCATCCTGGACGCCAAACGGGAAGAGATTCGTACCTGTCGGACGCGCAGTGCGGTCATTCGTGCACGGTGTGCGGCGCGTACGGATTTCCGGGACCTGAAGGCGGCACTGGGTGGACCGGACATTGCCCTGATCGCCGAATTCAAACGACGTTCCCCGTCCCGTGGGATCCTGCGGGATGGGGCCGATCCCGTTGCACAGACGCGCGCCTACGTCCGGGGTGGCGCCGACGCGATCTCCGTGCTGACGGAACGTTCGTTCTTTGCGGGAAGTCTCGACGATCTGGAACGGATCCGGTCGGCCGTTGCGGTACCCGTATTGCGGAAAGATTTCATTCTGGATCCCCTGCAGATTGAAGAATCCGTTGCGTTCGGTGCGGACGGTGTATTGCTCATTGCACGTATTTTGCGCCGTGCACAACTGGCGGAACTCATTGCGTGCGCGAGGGCCTACCGTATGGCTGCACTTGTGGAAGTTCACGATGCAGCGGATCTCGAAAAGGCGCTGGCGGCCGGCGCCGATCTCATTGGTGTCAACAGCCGGGATCTGGTGACCTTTACTGTCGATCCGGAAGTCTTCGTCAGATTGCGACCGCTCATTCCGACCACATGCCGAACGGTTGCGGAAAGCGGCATACACACTGCATCCGATGTCGCGCGTGTGCGCGCACTCGGATATGATGCGGTACTGGTCGGTGAAGCGTTGATGCGCGATTCCGATCCGGCGATGAAAGTGCGCACATTGAAGTCCGGAAACGGTGGGATATCCCCGCAGGCGGTGCGGAGAGTTTCTGTTGATGTCGAACCGCTGCGCGGCCCCCAATCCCGTGTGGAGGAATCGGAATGAACCCCACGCATACCCATGCGCCGGAAGTGACGGAACAACTTGAACGACTGCGCGAGGAGGTGCGGCAGGTAGATGCTGCCCTGGTGGAACTGATCGCGCGGCGTCTGGAACTCGTCGAAGCGATCGGTCGGCTGAAGAAAGCGCACGGGGTACCACTGCGGGACTGGTCCGTGGAGAAAGCAGTCGTTCACCATGCGCTGGACCGCGCCCGGGCATTACGCGTTTCGGAGGACCTGGTTCGCCGGGTCATTCAACTGCTGATCGAGGAATCGCGCGTGCTTCAGGAACGGATGCACTATACGGGCAACGCAACGACGACGGAATCGATCTGTATCGTCGGCGGAGGCGGCCAGATGGGCCAATGGTTTGCGCAGTTCTTCGCCGACCAGGGACATCGTGTGTGGCTCTATGACGTGCGGGGTCCCATTCCAGGATGGACGTGTGTGCCGACGCTCGAGGAGGGGTTACAGGATGCGACGGTTGCGCTCATTGCAACGCCCCTGGAAGTCGTGCCACAGGTCATTCGGTCGATCGCGGATACGGAATTTGCCGGTGTGGTGTGCGACATCGCGAGTTTGAAAAGCCATTTGCAGGACGCCGTGACAGAGGCACGACAGCGGGGTTTACGGATCACGAGCATTCATCCCATGTTCGGTCCGCGCACGCGCACCCTGACGGATAAGGTGATCATCGTGTGCGATTGCGGCGACCCGGAAGCGACCGCGCGGGTCATGCGACTCTTTCAGGACACGGCGGTCACGCTGGTCCCACTCTCGATGGTGGACCATGACCGGATGATCGCATACATTCTGGGACTTTCGCATTTCATCAACATTCTGTATGCGGCGTTGCTTGCGGGAAGCGGATGGTCGTTCGAGCAGTTGCAACAGATCGGCAGTACGACGTTTCTGTCGCAGATTGCGACCACGGAAACGGTCGTGCGGGAGAATCCGGATCTCTACTTTGCGATTCAACATTTGAATCCCTTTACACCCGCGCTGTACGCGGCGATCGACCGAACCCTGCGGGAACTTGTGGAGATCGTGCGGAACGGATATCGTGAACAGTTCCGCAGGGTGATGGAACGGGGTCGACAATGGTTGAACGGCGACACACCCGTGTGAAGATCTGTGGCATTACGTCTGTAGAAGACGCCCGGATGGTCATCGATGCCGGTGCCGATGCGATCGGTCTGGTTTTTGCAGGCAGCAAACGGCGGGTCGATATCGATACGGCACGTGCGATCGCGCAATGTGTGCCACCGTTTGTCTCCGTGGTCGGTGTGTTTATGGATGCACCGGTAGACGAAGTTCTGGCGGTCGCGACAGCCGTGGGATGCGATACGGTCCAGTTGCACGGGAACGAAGATCCCGCGTATTGCCGGCGCGTGATGGAAGCGGGGTACCGGGTGATCAAACGGATTCACGTGTGCAATACGGATACGTCCGCACAGTTGTGGGCGCGGATGGAAACCTATCGTGTGCACGGGTTTCTCCTGGATCCCGGTGCGGGCGACGGACGTTCGTTTCCGTGGTCGATCGCACGGGGCCTGACAGGACCCATTATCGTGGCCGGCGGTCTGACGCCCGCCAATGTGCGGGACGTGTTACGTGTGCTCCGGCCCTATGCGGTGGACGTCTCGTCGGGTGTGGAACGGGCGCCGGGAAAAAAGGATCCGGAAAAAGTCCGTGCGTTTTTACACGCAGTGAGGTGGTACGATGCCACTCTCCTGGCCGGATGAACGGGGATATTTCGGTCGGTTCGGCGGCCGGTTTGTGCCGGAGACCCTGATGGCGGCGCTGGAAGAACTGGAGCAGGCCTATCGGGAAGCACGGTCCGACCCTGCGTTCCAGGCAGAACTGAACGCACTGCTCCGGCACTACGTGGGGCGTCCCACGCCGCTGTACCACGCACGTCGGCTCAGTGCGGCGGTGGGGGGTGCGCAGATCTTTCTCAAACGGGAGGATCTGGCGCATACGGGTGCCCATAAGATCAATAACGCGCTGGGCCAGGCGTTACTCGCATTGCGTATGGGAAAACGCCGTATTATTGCCGAAACGGGTGCCGGTCAGCACGGCGTGGCAACGGCCACCGCGTGTGCGCATCTCGGTCTGGAGTGTGTGATCTATATGGGTACCGAAGATATGGAACGCCAGCGCATGAACGTGTTTCGTATGCGATTGCTCGGTGCACGCGTGGTTCCGGTGGACGCGGGCAGCCGTACATTGAAAGATGCGATCAACGAGGCCATTCGCGACTGGGTGACGAACGTGCGCACGACGCATTACATCATCGGGTCCGTAGTCGGTCCCCATCCCTATCCGATGATGGTCCGGGATTTCCAGGCGATCATCGGTCGCGAGACACGCGCGCAGATCCTGGAACAGACCGGTCGGCTTCCAGACGTGGTCGTCGCGTGTGTCGGCGGCGGGTCGAATGCCATCGGGATCTTTACCGCATTTGTACACGATCCGGAAGTGCGTCTCATCGGCGTCGAGGGCGGCGGTCTGGGGCTGCACACGGGTCAGCATGCGGCGTCCCTGTGCGGTGGCACGGTCGGCGTATTGCACGGTGCGATGAGTTATCTCCTGCAGGACGCGCACGGCCAGATCCGTCCGACACATTCGATTTCCGCCGGTCTGGATTACCCCGGTGTGGGTCCAGAACACGCATATCTGAAAGACATCGGACGTGTGGAGTATACGGCTGTGACCGACGATGCCGCACTGGCCGCGTTCCGGCAACTGGCGGAGACTGAAGGTATTTTGCCGGCATTGGAGAGTGCGCATGCCCTCGCCCATGCTGTGGAGATCGCGCGGATCCTGCCGGACGACCGGATTGTAGTCGTTAACCTGTCCGGACGGGGAGACAAAGATCTGGACATCGTGGAGGGCCGATGGTGCGATTAACGGACGTGTTTCGGCGGCTGCGTGCGTCCGGTGCGATGGCGTTTATCCCATACCTCACGGCCGGGTATCCATCGCTTTCCGTGTCCATGGAGATGTATCGGAAATTTGCAGAATGGGGTGCGGATATCATTGAAATTGGTGTGCCGTTTTCCGACCCGATCGCGGATGGCCCCGTGATCCAGCGGGCCACACACACGGCGTTGCAACAGGGGGTCACATTGCGCGACATTCTCGCCGCATTGCGAGATACCTCGATACCGGCGGCGAAAGTCCTGATGTCCTATCTGAACCCGTTGCTCGCATACGGTCGGGAAAGATTGCTGGCCGATCTCCGGGCGGTGGACGTCGTGGGATTGATCATCCCGGACCTGCCCGTTGAGGAGGCGGATGTGTGGTGGCGGTCCGCCCGGGAGCACGATATCGATCTCGTTTTTCTCGTGGCACCGACGTCCACAGAAACGCGTATCCGGAAGATCGCTGCGCGCGCGACGGGGTTCCTGTACTGTGTCAGCGTTACAGGGACGACGGGCGAGCGGGATCGGTTGCCCGCAGGTCTCGTCCGGTTTCTCGACCGTGTCCGCGGATTCACCGACTGTCCGCTTGCGGTCGGGTTCGGTATTCGGGATCCGGAACAGGTGAAACACCTTCGGGGTCATGCGGACGGTGTGGTCGTGGGCAGTCGGATCATCCGGGCCATTCACGAGGGTGAAGACGTCGCGTCCCTGATTCGGGCGTTTCATTGGGCATGTCGGGGGGAGTGATTTGGGTGTTCGGTCTCGGGTGTCAGGTGTCGGGTCTCGGGTGTTCGGTTCCGGGTGTCAGGTCTCGGGGACTGGAGGGGCGACCGATCGAGGTCGCCCGGTCATGGCGTGGACATGGATCCGGTCGTATCCACTGGTGGGCACCGGCGTGCCGTGCAATGGCCGCGACGATGCAATCGCCCTACCCGTGACCGGGTGACCTCGGATCGGCCGCGCTTACAAAGCCTGACACCCGGGACCTGACACCCGAGACCCGAGACCTGACACCTGACACCTGAGACCCGACACCTGAGACCTGATCATCGGAGGTCGTCCATGCTGGTGGTCATGCGGCGCGATGCAACCGAAGAGGAGATCGACCGCGTGTGTCGGGTGATCCGTGATATGGGCCTGACACCGCATCCGATCCCCGGTGCACAGCGGGTGGCGATCGGGGTCACCGGCAATAAAGAACAGGTCAATTCCGATGTACTGATGTCTCTGCCGGGAGTGCTGGAAATCATTCATGTGACCAAACCGTACAAACTCACGGGGCGTGAGATGAAACCGGAAGACACCGTCGTGCAAATCGGAACGGTCGCCGTCGGCGGACCGGAACTGACAATTATCGCCGGACCCTGCGCGGTCGAGTCCTACGAACAGACAATGACCATCGCGCGTGCCGTTCGATCTGCCGGAGCCCACCTGTTGCGCGGTGGCGCGTACAAGCCGCGAACGTCGCCGTACACGTTCCAGGGACTGGGCCGTGAGGGGCTGGAGATCTTGCATGAAGCGCGTGCCCAGACCGGACTGCCGATCGTGACGGAAGCGGTCGACGTGGAAACGTTCGATCTCGTGGAAGAGGTGGCCGATGTGATCCAGATCGGTGCTCGCAATATGCAGAACTTCTCACTGCTGAAACGCGCCGGCCAGTCCCGTAAACCCATCCTGTTGAAACGCGGATTCGGTGCGACGGTGGAAGAGTTCCTGCTCGCTGCGGAGTATATTCTCGCCGGTGGCAACTACAACGTGATCCTGTGCGAACGGGGTATCCGCACGTTCAACACATACAGCCGCTTCACTCTGGACATCACGGTCATCCCGGAACTGAAACGGATCACGCACCTGCCAGTGATCGTCGACCCGAGCCACGCGGCCGGACGTCGGGAGTTCGTGATCCCGCTGGCACGTGCGGCCGTCGCAGTTGGTGCGGACGGGATCATGATCGACGTGCACCCGGAACCCACACATGCGTTGGTGGATGGTGCCCAGGCGCTGACACCCGGGATGTTCCATGAACTCGTGGCGCAGATCCGTCAGATCCTGCCGGCCGTGCGTCCGCAACATACGGGGGTCGTGGTATGAGCGGTGATGGCTATGCGGATTTTATGGCGTCTGTGGGGTTGCATGAGACCACGGCAACCGTTCCCGTCCATGTTGCGGAACTGCATACGCGTGCGGTACCGGTGGAGATCTTTCAGCACCTGTATGCGGACGCGCCGATGGCGTTCCTGTACGAGTCGCTGGAACCCACCGGCGCCCACGGACGGTATTCATTTCTCGGCGGCGATCCGTGGATCGTCCTGACCGCGCGGGGCCACGCGTGTACGGTACAGACGGACGTGTCCGCCGGTGCGATCGAGACCATGCCGATGGATCTGATGCGGGCGGTGCTGCGCCGTCTGCCGAAAGCGCCGCGTGTGGCACCGCTGTCCGGCGGCTGGGTCGGATATATCGGATACGACGGCGTACGGCTGTTTGAACGGTTGCCGGATACGAATCTGGATGATCTCGGTGTGCCGGATCTCTGGCTGATCGTTCCGCGTGAACTGGTTGTCGTCGATCACTGGACGCATCGTGTCACGCTGATCGTATACGGTGACGCGCATCGTACGGAACGTATGCATCGCCTGTACGACGCTGTGATGCAGCGTCGCGCGGTACAGCCGGAACGTGTGTCGCTGAAACGACCGGACCCCAATACGTATCCGCCGTCGATATCGCGTGTGTCCATGACCGCCAACATGTCCCCGGAAGCGTTCCGTCAGATGGTCCTGCACGCAAAGGCATACATTCGTGCGGGTGACATCTTCCAGGTGGTCCTGTCGCAGCGTCTGGCGTGTCCGGTCCCCGCCGCGCCGTTTACACTGTATCGCGCATTGCGTGCGAGTAATCCCTCTCCGTATATGTACTATCTTCAGTTCCCGGACCTGTATGTGCTCGGATCCTCGCCGGAAACGCTCGTACGGCTGAACGGGCGGCATGTCGTCACACGACCGCTCGCCGGTACACGTCCCCGGGGCTGTACTCCGGAGGAAGATGCGCGGCTGGCCGAGGATTTGCTTCAGGATCCGAAAGAACGTGCGGAACACGTCATGCTCGTCGATCTGGCGCGGAACGATATCGGACGGGTGTGTATCTACGGGACCGTACGGACCACGCAGTTGATGGAAGTGGAATACTACTCGCGGGTCATGCATATGGTGTCCACAGTGGAGGGTACGTTGCGTTCCGGTCTGGATGCGTTTGACGTGTTTGCAGCCGCATTTCCCGCCGGGACCGTGTCCGGTGCACCGAAAGTGCGCGCCATGGAGATTATCGACGAACTGGAACCCGTGCGTCGCGGGATCTATGCGGGTGCGATCGGGTACTTCAGTACGCACGGAGATATGGACGTGTGTATTGCCATTCGCACGCTCGTCATCCGCCACGGCCGGGCATACGTGCAGGCCGGCGCCGGGATCGTCGCCGATTCGATTCCGGAACGGGAGTATCAGGAGACGCTAAACAAGGCCCTGGCACTGATGCATGCGGTTGAACATGCAGAAGAGACGTTTCCGGTGAGCGATCACGTGGAGAGATAACCTGCCTGAAATTTACGGTTTCCGGAGGGTGACGTGCTGGTCATGATCGATAATTACGATTCTTTCGTATACAACCTGGTGCAGTACCTCGGGGAACTCGGGGTCGAACTCCGGGTGTTCCGGAATGACGCGGTCACCGTTGACGACATTCTGGCGCTCCGCCCCGATGGAGTGGTCATCTCGCCGGGACCGTGTTCCCCCCGAGAGGCCGGGATTTCCGTGGAACTCATCCGTCGGCTGGCGGGCCGGGTGCCCATCCTGGGCGTGTGCCTCGGGCATCAGGCGATCGGTGAGGCGTTCGGTGGACGGGTGGTGCGCGCACCGGAAATCGTGCACGGCAAGACGTCATGGATCTATCACGACGGTCGGACGATTTTCAAAGGACTTTCCAATCCCTTTGAAGCCACGCGGTATCATTCCCTGATCGTCGCCCGCGAGGGCCTGCCCGAATGCCTGGAGGTCAGTGCCTGGACGGAGAACGGATTGATCATGGGATTGCGGCATCGGGAGTACCCCATCGAGGGCGTGCAGTTTCATCCGGAATCGATCCTCACGGTGGAAGGTAAAGCCCTGTTGCGCAATTTCCTGGAATACCGGGTGTTTCCAGAGCGGGCATCCAATTGTGTAAGCGGGAAAAAGCAACGAGAGGCATAAAATGCAAGACATCGCGCCGCCTCAGAAAGCCGGGGTGTGTCTGCAAGCCACCAGAGGAATGGGGCCGTGTCCAGCAGGTACCCCCTCACAGTCCGCTCTCCTCAAAGTCGCGGAAAATCTCTTCGAGAAGCGGCGCGTCAAAATCATCGGCAAAGTGAAGTGATGAAGAAGGTGCCGGAGGTTGAGGGGATGGGACCCAGATGGACACGGATGCGCACAGACAGGTTGCCTGGTCTGCGCCACGTCTGCGTGTATCGGCGTCCCATTACGGCTCACTGTGGGAGACTGATCCCGAGACCAGATGCTGCGTCCTCTCCCATGGGGGAGAGGCGACGGTGCGGAGAAGGCATCGATACAGACTTGGGAAATGGACTACTTAACGGTGCATTTCCAGAATATAGTGATGCACAGTGACATGCAGGGGTGGGGTCGGGCACGGCAGCGGTGTGCCCATGGATGCGTTCCCTGTAGGGTAGGGGCGACTGATCGAGGTCGCCCGGTCACGGCATGGTCGTGGACCCTGCGGTGGCCACTGGCGGGCGCCGGTGTGCCGCAACAGTAGCCACGTCGATGCATCGGCCACCGTCATGACCGGGCGACCTTGATCGGTCACCCCTGCGGTATCCCTGCCGTCCTGGACCTTCCGTTTCCAGCGGCACCACACCCTGCAGACAGCACCTGCGGACACGGGTATCCTGCACATCCACGCAGCCGCGCCGGCGCACGCATGGCATCCACTTCTTGCCGTGCCCCAAAAGACTCTTCATTCAGGAAATGGACCACTATGGACCATTTCCGGAACGGCATGCATGCGCCCGTGTCTTCCGGAACCGGCGGATGGCCCGGATCAGGCATGGCATGTGGGGGATATCCCGAATCAGGTACCGGTATCCCAGCCGCAGGGGTTCCTGCACGAGCCGGTACACCCATTCCAGGCCTGCTGTCTGCATCCAGGACGGTGCCCGCCGCCGTACCCCGGCCAGAATGTCGATTCCTCCGCCGATACAGACGGCCACGCCGAACGGCAGCATATCCCGGTAACGAACGATCCAGGTTTCCTGTTTGGGAAATCCCATTCCGATGAGCATAACTTCCGGGCCCGCACGTCGCACCGCTGTGATGACGTTTGCATCGTCATTGAAGTACCCGTGATGAAACGCCACGGTATGCAGATGGGGACATTGCGCGTACAGGCGACGTGCCGCGCGGGCCACGCGTTCCGGTGTGCTGCCGAGCAGGAACACGCGCCGAATGCGGGGGTCCCCGACGAGTCGCAGGGCCACGTCGATCCCCGGTACACGCTGCACGGGATGTCCCGTGATCCATTGCAGTGCCCGGGCGATGGGGAACCCGTCCGGCAGGATGTAGTGTCCCCGGTTGTATATCCTGCGCAGCACCGGATCGCGGTGCAGGTGCACCCACTGGTCCAGATTCAGGCTGAACACGGTGATCCGGTCATAATTCCGCGCATGCATCACAAGGCGTTCATGCAGGACGTCCGGCTGCCAGGCGACCGTTAACAGACACTCATCCGGCGCGAGCGGGATCGGTGTGAACGCGGTCATCGCCGTGGTCTCCTGCAGAGGTCAGAGCGGCAATAATCGTGTGTACCCGCATGTCCCATGTGTTGGCGCGCGCCGTGCGGTCCAGCGTCTCGATATACGCGCGGTCCCGACGCAGGCGCAACGCCGTTTGCAACTGGTGGACAAACGTATCCGCGTCTCCAGCAACGAGCACGCCGGGATAGCGGCAGGCCTCTTCCATCGGCGTGATAACGATCGGTTTGTGGGCGGCCATATATTCGAAGAGTTTGAGCGGCGAGGTCGCATGGGTCACGGCATTCAGGCGGAACGGGATCGTCATGATGTCCATCCATCGCACGTATGCGGGAATACGATCGTACGGCCGGGGTCCGAGATAATGCACGTTCGGCAGATCGCGGATGCGACTGCGCCACAGGGATGCATCGTATTCGGGACCGATCAGTACGAACGACCATTCCGGGAGACGGCGGGCGACGGCTGTCATCAGGTCGTAATCAAACCACTCGGCGAGTGCGCCGTAGTAGCCCACGATGGGAGTGCCGCGGTCCACGATCGGTTGCAGGTCCGGCGGTGGCGAGGTACGCGCCATTCGTGCGGATCGGAAAAACGCGTAGTCCACCCCGTTGGGGACGTATCGGGCGTCCGGTCGATACGACCGGACGTGTGCCAGAAGACGGTGCGCGGTCGCCATCACCACGGTGGCATGCGTGAGTAACCACCGGTGCTGACGAACGAGCCGGCGCAGAGGGTACGGGCGAAACACTTCGAGTTCGTCCATGTAGTCATACAGAATGCGCGGCCGGCTGAGGTACCGGAGGTAACCGGGATTGTACGTGACCGTATACGCCACCGGCCGGGGCACGATGCGCATCACCTGCAGGGGAACGCGGGCGATATACAGGCCCTCCCGCACGGGTTCAAACCCCGTTCGGCGGGGATTCCGGAAGGGCAGTTCCATGTAAAACACCAGCCAGCCGGCACGCGCGAATGCGCGGGCCAGTTGATGCGGCCGTTGAAACAGCGCGAATCGCCATGCCACGGTCGGCAGGAAGAGGATCACATCCCGGCGGTCCGAATGGTGTTCCAGAATGGTCTGCAGTTCGGATCGCCATACGGCCATCCGGGAGCGGTGTACCCATATCCATGCCGTTTCGAATCCCTTCCGCGCCACCCGCCGTACCGGATCGGGCACCCAGCGTTTGAGCCAGGTTTCGATCGTCATGATCTGCGCTCATGCCCCATTACGTAATGCGTATATGCACGAATCACCGTATCCGGCTCGCCGACCATACGGATACGTCCGTGGTCGATCCAGACGACCCGCTCGCAGAACTGCCGCACCAGATCCATGTGATGGGATACAAGGATAATCGTCGTTCCGGACGCGTGAAATGCCCCCATCCGTTGCATACATTTTTTACGAAACTGCACGTCTCCGACCGCGAGCACTTCATCGACCAGCAGAATGTCCGGTCGAAACGCCGTGGCCACGGAAAACGCGAGTCGCATCAGCATCCCGAACGAATACGCGCGCACGGGCATATCGATGAATTCCCAGAGTTCCGCGAAATCCACAATCGCGTCAAACCGTGCGGCAATTTCGTCCCGACGGTATCCGAGGAGCGTACCGTTGAGAAATACGTTTTCGCGACCGGTCAGGTCCATGTGAAAACCGGCACCGAGTTCAAGCAATGGTGCCAGCCGTCCCCGGACGATCACGCGTCCACGCGTGGGGCGAAGCACGCGTGCGATGACTTTCAGCAGTGTACTTTTTCCAGCGCCGTTGCGACCGATGATCCCGAGGAACTCTCCGGGTTGAATGGAAAGCGTAATATCCTGCAGTGCCCAGAGATCCTGATAGCGGATCTGTCCCTTCAGGCGTCGAATGATATACTCTTTGAAACTGTGTACGGGCTGGGAAGGTAGCCGATAGCGCACGGCGACCCCTCGCAGTTCGACCGCCGGCGCGGCCGCTGCTGTTCCCCCGGCAAGCGCGGTTACGAATTGTTCGGATGGGATGTGATCCATACCGGGAGATCCCCGCCGGTTTTGATCCATCGTGTTGTTTCAGTGGCCGGAGTATCCGCCAGCGTCTTCAGCATCGGTATGCAAAAGCGTCCCGTGTACGTGTAAACCACCACCAGCCGATGAGCAACGCCAGTCCGCTGATCATTCCGCAGAGTGCCCAGACGTGTAACGGGCTGTAGCGTCCAAAGTAAACTGCGTCGTGCAGCAGACGCACATAGTGTGTCATCGGATTGATCCATAGAAGAAACCGCAGGTGTTCCGGAACGATATCGATCGGGTAGATGATCGGTGTCAGATACAACCAGGCGCGCAGTAAAACGTCATACATCAGCGAAAAGTCATGAAAAAATACGGAAATCGTGGACACGATCAGGCCGACACCGAGTGCAAACATCATGACAAGTCCCATGGTCACCGGCAGCGTGATGATGGGCAAATGCATCGGATGCCCCGTGACGAGGGCGATCCCCATCAGCGGCACGAGTGCGATCAGCCAGTTGAATGCATACGCAAATACATTCGCAACCGCGAACGCACTGATGGGGACATAAATCCGATGGGCCAGGTTTTCACTGGCGATCATCTCCTTGACCATCGTTGTGGTCGCGCGTACGAAAAAGTCCCACATCAACAGACCGGTGAGCACGTAAATGGGATAGTTCTGGATGGCCACCCGGAAGGCGTACGAGAACACGACCGTGAGAATGGCCATGATGATGAGCGGTTCCAGCAGTGTCCACAGGACTCCCAGGATCGACCGTTTGTACCGGATTTTGATCGACCGATTGGCCCACTGGACCACGAGGTCGCGGTATCGAACGAGTTCGATCCATTCTTCCAGAAACGGATGTGGACGCCGTGCCGAGTCGTATACGACCGTGTTTAACGTCTGAACCATAACTGATTGCCGTGCGTGTGTTCGGCGTGGGATGGTGTCCAACAGTGATGAAGTGCATTTTAACATAGCACAATTCACCCTGCAGGACCAGGTACATGTAACTTTTGCATGTAAGGATACCTCTAAAAACAGTACAATATACATGAAACAGGATGCTGCGCGCGCAGGCCGTCCCCGCTGGTATCGCGCCAAAGCCTTCCCAGGAGGAAACCATGCGCATGGCAACAATGGGCCGCTGGATACTGGTGGCCATGGTCGCGTCCGGGCTCGCCTGGGCCCAGTCTTTTACACGGGACGACGTGTTGAACGTCCTGGAACAGCACGTCCGGGCGGTGGCCCAGCAGAACAACGGTGTATACATCGTGAAAGATCCGGAAACCGGAAAGGTGCTTCGCTTAAAACTCGTTGAGTTCCACCGCGCAGTGCGTCGCATCGAAGACTACGGGTATTTCGTATGTGCGGATTTCCAGCCCGTTGACGGTACCCGGGACCAGTTGTACGACATTGATTTCTGGGTCAAGCCGGAAAACGGCAAATTGAAGGTCATGGAAGCCCGCGTCCACAAGGTGCCGCATCTGCTCAACGGCACCTGGGTACAGAAATCGCTCAAACCGTTGCCCTGGTGGTGGGCCATCGCCGGTGAACACGGCGGAGAAGCCGTCAGCGGTGAACGCAGGGCCTGGGAGATCAAAGCCGCCATTCATACTTATGTGAAGAAGAACGCTGAAAAGAACGACGGATACTTCACAATCCGCGACGATCAGACGAACCAGGTACTGATGCTCGAACTGGTCAGGATTCATGAACCCATTCGTAAATTGATCCGCACCGGACAGTACTTCGCATGTGTCGACTTTCGTGAAAAAGACGGACCGCCGCAAAAACTCTGGGACCTCGATTTCTGGGTCGAATCCAGAAACGGCCAGCTCGAAGTGGTGCAGGTCAAGATTCATAAAGAACCCAGGTTCGTCAACGGAGAATGGGTCAAATCCCCACGCTATAAGTGGGAGGGGGAACAGATCAAGGATATCAGTTACGAGATTTACGAATACGATGACACCTGAGTCGGTGGTTGATCCGGGTGCAGGTCGCACCGCAATCTTCGAAACGGGTGTTGCATACGGCGGCAGGCGATCCGTTACCATGCATACACACGGATGAATGCATGTCCATCCACGGGAATGAACGGTGAGTCCCGAACGTACATTGCATATCCTGGGCATGGCCGGGAGTCTGCGGTCGGGTTCGTATAACCGGGCCCTGCTGGATGCAGCCCGAATGATAGCCCCCGCGGGAATGGAATTGTCCGTTTTCGATCTCGCCCCGATCCCGCTCTATAACTACGATATTGAACAGCAGGGTATCCCCGATTCCGTGCGTGCGTTGAAGGTGGCAATCCGGGACGCCGATGCGCTGCTTATCGCGACGCCGGAGTACAACTGGTCAATTCCGGGCGTGCTGAAAAACGCCATCGATTGGGCGTCCCGGCCGCCGGATAACCCCTTTGCCGGGAAACCCGTAGCCGTGATCGGCGCTTCGACGGGATCGTTCGGTACGGTACGCGCGCAATTGCATCTGCGACAGATTCTGATGGCACTGGGCGCGATTCCGATGGGCCAACCGACACTGTATGTGGCCCGTGCACGTGAGAAGTTTGACGCAAACGGACGCCTGCAGGATGACGAGATCCGGGAACATTTGCACCGGGTCTTGGTCGCACTTCGGGAATGGACGCTCCGCCTGCAGGGCCGGATCTGAACGATGGCGGACGTCTGTGAACTCCAATGGAGAGAGTGAGTGATCGAGAAGTATCGGATATGGCGTTCTTGTGAAACCACGTGTGTTGCGATGTACGGAGTCAGTGATTGCGTCACGACAGGAAAGCGCGGAATAGACTGAATATAATCCCGGTCAGGATAGCAATGGTGCTCACCCAAAATGCAAACATCCACCGTAATACGTCCGCGCGGGTCCGCTGAATGGTTTCACGCAGTTCTGTTTCCAATCTTTGCACCCGCGTGGATACCTGTTGCACGTCATCACGTAACTGGTGAATTTCTGTTTGCAACCGCTGTTCCATGGTTTGCATTTCTTCCCGCAATCGCTGTTCAACCTGCTGGATTTCCCCGCGCAGTTGCTGTTCCATGGTTTGCATTTCTTCCCGCAATCGCTGTTCCATTGCGCGCATTTCCCCCCGTAATTGCTGTTCCAGTTCCTGAATATCCTCCCGTAGAGCCGTTTCAGTTCGCAGAAGGTCTTCCTTCGTTGCTGCACGTCGCTCTACGGATGTTTCGATGTATTCAAGAAGCGAGCGCGCTTCTTTTTCACCCAGTTTCGGTTTCAGGCGTTCGTACAGTTCCAGCAATGTCGTCATTGTGTGCCTCTGAAGAGGGAAGTTAAGACAAACATAGTATACAACTACGCATTATTCTGGACAATGGACGTTCATTCGACATTTTAAATCGCCCCCATTCCCCGGTTGCCAGCGCATAGATTTGGGGCCATATTTAATCTGACGGATCTGGAATACGACAGGGTCGCGTGTGTATGCGGTCCTGCAGGAGGTTCCGATGTTTCAGACGGTATCCATCTGGGAATTACTCATCATTTTTCTCATTTTGCTCATGATATTCGGAGCCGGTCGTCTGGCGGATATCGGTAAAGGCCTGGGGGAAGGTGTGGCCAACTTCATTCGCGGGTTGAAGTCGGCAAAAGAAGAAGTCGAAAAGGGGACGCAGAAGAGCACGAACAGTGAGGGAAAATGACGGTGCCGTGTGTCGGATCCCCGGTAACCGGGTTCCGTCGATCCCGGACCCCAGATCCCCGGACATCGGGTTCCGGGTTGTTCACTTTCACACCACCGCGTGTTTGAACCATGGGAAAGCGGCAATGGCTCCAGTTTCTCAGCAGCGCCGATCGTGAGGAACAGGCGCTGCTACTCGCCGAACTGGACGGCTGGATTGACCGCCTGAACCATGTCAATACCGCCGTTCCGATCCTCGTGGAAGGACGGAACGATGAACGTGCCCTCCGGAAACTCGGGGTTTCCGGTAAAATCCTGCACCTGCACGCCGGCGGTATTTCCATCTACGAGCGGTGCCGCTGGATCGACCGGCGCTATACCCAGATGATCTTGTTGCTTGACTGGGACCGACGTGGACGGCAGTTACGGCGCCGCGTATTGCGATTTCTGGAAGCCGACTGGCGGACATACGATACGTATCGCAGGGAAATTGAGCGGCTGGTCGGTGCGTATACCCAGCATGTTGAAGATCTGGCGCGGCTGTATGAGATGTTGTTTATCGTGGTGCATTATGAACCCGTTCGAGAGTAGTCCAACCCCCTTTTCCCGAAATCGGGACGGGAAAACGGGACACCGAATGTCCCACGTCGGCTACCGCATGTCCATTCACACATACAGGCGATTTCCTGACACCCGGGACCCGAGACTTCTGCCGTGTTCCCGAACGCGGTCCATCCCTTGTCCCATTTTCTGTCCCGATCCCGGGTCTTTGGCGCATTCAGTGGGAGAACGGTGGTACCAGGTGACAGGCGACCCAGTGACCGGGATGATGTTCCACTAGGGTCGGCACCACTTCCCGACAGACCGGTTCGGCGATCGGGCAACGTGGATGAAACGGACATCCGGACGGACGGTGAATCGCCGAAGGGACCTCACCGATGGGCCATTTCCGGGGCCGCGAGCGGCGTGCGGGATCGGGTACCGGTTCCGCATCCAGCAGGATCTGTGTATACGGGTGCAGCGGATCACGGGTGAGATGGTCGGCCGGCGCGAGTTCCACGAATTCTCCCATATACATCACGGCCACGCGGTGACTGATGTGTCGCACCACGGACAGTTGATGACCGATAAAAATGTAACTCACCTTTCGTTGATCCTGGATATCCAGCAACAGGTTCAGAATCTGGGCCTGTACGGAGGGATCCAGCGCGGCGGTCACTTCATCGCAGACCACGACTTCCGGATCGAGTGCCAGTGCGCGGGCGATGGCCACCCGCTGGCGCTGGCCACCGCTCAGTTCATCCGGATAACGATGCAGCAACGATGCAGGCAAACCGACCTGTTCGAGGAGCGCGGCGACGCGTGCTCGAATCTGACGGGCGGGTATCCGGTGAATGCGCATCGGTTCGGCGATGCATGCGGCCACGGTCATGCGCGGATTGAGCGATCGGGTGGGGTCCTGGAAGACCATTTGCATGTGCCGGCGGAATGCGCGCAGGGCGCGGCCCTGCAGTGCGCGAAAGTCTTCCCCGAGCAATCGGATGGTCCCGGTATCCGGTTCGATCAGACGCAGGATACACCGCGCCAGTGTGGTCTTACCGCAACCGCTTTCACCGATGATCCCCAGGGTTTCCCCGCGTGCAAGTGAGAACGATACATGACGAACAGCCTCCACCCAGAGCGGAGGTTTTCGCCAACCGCTGCGCACGGGAAACCGTTTACTCAGAGATTCCACCTGCAGGATCGGTGCATGCGTCATGGAACCGTCCGGATATGCAGTTCGGGTTCACGCTATTGCGTGACGGTCGGGGAGTCAACCCCTGCGGGGCGGTGGTATCGACGTCCCAACCAGGTACCGACCGCGTAGCATATGCCACTCAACGTCAGTCCCCAGGGGATCCCATGCGGCCATTGCAACGCCGGCGGCAATCGTGTTCCGCCGATGTATTCGGCTGCGGCAATACCGGCACCAACAAACGTGCACGCCCATGCGCCCCACGGGTGGGTCCATTTCGGCCATCGCAGCAGTACGATCGGAACGGCGATGGTCACGACCAGGATCTCGCTGCTGAGCCCGAGCGCACGAATGATATTCCGATGGGCCAGCGCGATCCATCCGGTGCAGACGGCGAGTGCCAGCGTGGCCAGGGCATATCCGAACGCGCGGCGCCGGATACGGATCAGCGCGGCGATCATATATACACCGGTATTCAGGGCGGCATCCAGCGTGGACATCACGGCGGCCGTCAGCGCCAGCATCGCCAGGGCAAATACGGGCTGTGACAGGGAGATGCGCAGCACGGTGCCCAGCCGATGCGTTCCCGGATGTGTGCCTCCCCACCATGCTCCCGGAAGAACGACCAGCAGGTAGGCAATCAAAAATACGCCCGCGACGATCACCATCATGGTGCGCACGTGGCGGGGATCACGCACGGATGCAATACGTTGCCAGCCGATGGGAGAGATACTCCAGGCGATGGTAAACGACAGGGTGGACCAGAGATGCGTGGATCGGACGAGTTCACCCGGAGAAGTCGGCACGGGATGGGCCACATGGGTGCGCACGGGCCAGGCGATCCCCCAGAGAAGTCCGAGGAAACCGAGAATGAGCAACCACTGAAGCCAATCCGTAATGACCACGGACAGGTATCCGCCCACAGCAGCGTATGTCACCACAATGGCGAGTCCGCACAGTACCCCGGCGGTATACCCCATGCCGGTCCAGTCCCGGAGCAATAGACCGAGTGCAACCGCCTGGGAAGCGGCCAGTCCGACCATATAGGCGACCAGCACCCCGCGGACGAAATGGCCGTATACGGTACCGTACCGCATGGCCAGCAGATCCGGTGTGGATACCGTGGGCAGACTCCGGATCCACGGCGCCGCCATCGCAAGAATGAGTACGGTGAGGACCGTCGGCAGACCGATCCATCCGAACGCGGAAAACCCGTGCTGCAGCGCGTCTTCATACGTGGCGATCGTCGAAGCCGCGCCGAACCAGCTCGCCAGGAGAGACCCCGCAGCCACCCATGCGCTGAGTTGCCGATCCGCAAGAAAGAACGCTTCCGCTGTATCGTGCAGCCGACGGCGACCGCGCCACCCGATCAGAAGGAGAACCAGTGTGTACGCGCCCAGTAACCCCCAGGTCCACATCGTAAAGCAACTGGAAAGAATTTCGGATTTTGAACGGCGGATTTCGGATTGGTTGGATATCCCATTCGCAATCCCCAATCCGAAATTCGCAATCTCTTTTTATTCGCCCATGATTTTTCCGATCACTTTGCGGCGTCGTGGCCGGATGTCGAAGTTGAAATACACGATCTGTTGCCACGTGCCGACGTCCAGTCGACCGCGGGAAATCGTGATGGTCAAAGAAGGACCGACTGTGGTCGCACGGACGTGACTGCGGCCGTTGCCGTCGTTCCATGTTTGGTGATGCGCATAGTCATAATCCCGGGGCGCGATCCGTTCCATCACGTAAAAGATGTCTTTTTTCAGGCCGGGTTCGTATTCCATAGTGGACAGCGCGCAGGTCGATCCCTGGGCGAATAACACGACGAACCCTTCCTGAATGCCGGACGCACGGACCTGATCGGCCACCTGGTCGGTGATGTCCACCACGGATTCTGCCGGTGTATCGATTTCAATGGTAAACCCATAAACCCGCACAGTTTTCCCTCCATCGCAGAGAAACGCAGGTGCACCGGTCGGGGAAGATCCCCGGCACCTGACCCCGGAGTGATTCACGACTCCTGTACCCGCACGATACGGTCCGTATCGATCTGTGCCCGTTGCAGCCGACCGCTGTAGTCGATGTACACGGCTTTCCATTCGGAGAAAATGTCCAGCACCTGGGTGCCACCCTCCCGGTGACCGTTTCCGGTCTGTTTGACCCCTCCGAATGGCAGGTGGATTTCCGCTCCGATGGACGGTGCATTGATATAGGTGATCCCGGCTTGCAGTTCCTGGACCGCGATCATCGCCCTGTTGACGTCCTGCGTGTAGATGGCGGAAGAGAGTCCGTATCGGACCGAGTTGGCGATCTCGATGGCTTCTTCCAGCGTATCGAACGGGATGATACATACCACGGGTCCGAAGATCTCGTCCTGGGCGATCTGCATCTGCGGATCGACATCAGCGAACACGGTCGGTGCGTAGAAGTACCCGTACTTCAGGTCCCCCTCGGTCAGCCGGTACCCGCCGCACAGCAAGCGCGCGCCTTCCTGCTGACCGAGTTCCACGTAATGCTCGATCTTGCGCAACTGCGTTTCGTTGATGATCGGGCCCATTTCTGTCTCAGGATCCAGACCGTTCCCCACGCGGATGGCCTTTGCACGGTCCACAAATTCCTGCACAAACCGATTGTAAATACGTTTATGCACAATCAAACGACTCGCCGCCGTACACCGCTGACCGCTCGTACCGAACGCGCCCCAGATGCACCCCTGAATAGCGAACGTGACATCGGTATCGTCCATGACGATGATCGGGTTTTTGCCGCCCATTTCCAGGGACACCCGTTTATACATGCGGGCGCCGATCTCCGCGATCTGCCGGCCGACTTCCGTGGATCCTGTGAACGCCAGAATGTCTGTTCCCGGGTGTTCGCACAGTGCCTGTCCGGCTTCCGGTCCATACCCCTGCACGAGGTTCAATACACCCGGTGGCAGACCGCACTCCTCAAACACGCGCACAAAATGTTCGGCGGAGAGCGGCGTCTCTTCAGAGGGTTTGAAGATCACCGTATTGCCACAGACCAGCGCGGGGAAGATCTTCCATGACGGCACGGCAACCGGGAAGTTCCATGCGGTGATGACCACCGCAACGCCAATGGGCACGCGAATACAGTACGCAAACTTGTTCGGCAGCTCGGCCGTAGTGGTATACCCGTGCAACCGACGGCCTTCACCGGCGATGAAGAACCCCATATCAATGGCTTCCTGAACATCTCCGCGGGTTTCTTCAAGGATTTTCCCGTTCTCGCGGGTCATATCCCGGGCAATCGTTTCCTTCAATTCGATCAACCGCTGTGCCACGCGGTACAGGATCTCGGCCCGTTTGGGTGGGGGGATCCGGCGCCATTTCGGATACGCTTCCCGGGCGGCTTCCACCGCCCGGTCCACATCCGCGCGTGTCGATTTCGGAAACAATCCGATGAGTTCCCGCGTATCTGCCGGATTGCGGTTTTCAATATACTCGCCGTCCACGGGCGCGACCCATTCTCCCCCGATGTAGTTACCGTGTTTTTGCATACACCACCTCCTGAAGGCACGGTCCTGCATCGGGGATATTTTGCCGGAAGCGCCATCATTCGGCAATGCAATCGTCCTTGGGGTCGGGGCAGGGGGTCTCGATGGACCCCGCGATATACGCAGGATCATTGCACCACGGAGACACGGAGTCCACAGAGATGGGAAAAGAATACAATATCCCCCTTCGACCGGTGACCGGCAACGGAAGACGGTGCACTTCAACGGCCACCGCCAGGTCCATGATGCCATCATGACCGGGCGAGCTCGGTCGCTCGCCCCTGGTCATGGTTGCGACGGAACCCGACGGGGGGTGTGCGCCGCGCGGTACCGTTGTGTGGTCGGGGTACGGGAGCGGTGTGTCCCTGCAGAACACCGGACTCCCCGGGTCCCGGTATCAACGAAGCCACAGGATCTTTCCGGTCGACGGCACATCCTTTCGGTTGACCGCGAATATCAGGTAGTACCCGGGCGGTGCCTGCGCGGGCGTCTCCGGTGCGGTGACCAGTGCTTCTCCTTCGGACACAATTTCAAATGGAAGTTCGAGGTATCGCTGATCCGTGTTGATCGAATGGGTCACGCTGCCGAGGCGAATCAGTACGATCCGATCGATCGGGTGTTGCGTGGCAAACTCGACAGTAAAGGGGGTCGCATAGGCGATCGTATCCGGTGCCCACACGATCTCCGGACGGCTGTCGGTAAAGAAGTACCAGGGATAGTAGACCTCAGCGACCTTCTCCGGACCGGCAGCGAGCACACGACCGTCGGGAAGCAACAGGGCGACGGAATGGTATCCGTGGGGATACAGCGTTTCCCCCTGGGGACACCACATGCGCGCGTTCGGGAGATAGAGTTCGGGCACCCGGACAACTTCTTCATCTTCCTGATGCGATGAGGTCTGGTGTCCACCGATGACCAGGATCTGTCCGCTGGGAAGCAGCACCACATTGGGGTGATGTCGGGGAAACCGCATGGACGGCAACTGGATCCATCGCCGTTGTGCGGGCAGGAACGTCACCACCGTGTTGAGTATGTTCCCCCATGCGGTACCGCCGATCACGATCACCTGTCCGGTCGTTCCATCGACCACGGCCTGTGCTGCGCCGCCGTGGCTTTCGGTCATCTCCGCGACGAATTGCATCTGTCCGGTGGCGGGATCGAGCATATATGTGGGCGGTTGCGGTCCGTAGATCAGCACCTGTCCGTTGGGAATCACGGCCGTGAAGGGAAACGTTGTGGCAATGTCTTTCGGCAGTTCTCTGAGCCGTTGCCAGGTGTGCGTCAGGGGATCGAAGATCTCCACCGTTCGATTGGGTGTGGTTGAACCTTGCAGTCCCGCAATGGCCATGACTCGACCGTCCGCAAGCGTGATGGCTGTCGGGTACCATCGGCCGGCCATCATATCTCGTGTGCGCGTCCATCGGTGGGTCCAGGGATCAAAGATTTCTGCACTGCGGAGTCCTTTGAACTCTCCGCCTTCGCCACCTGCCCCGTAATGTCCCCCGACAGCGATCAATCGACCATCCGCCATCATGGCCAGGCCCGCGCAGAACAGGTTCGTTTGCGAAAATATCGGACCGGTAAACGTCCCCGTGGTGGGATCCCAGAGCACGTGAACGTGTCCCGGGAACATGAGCACCTTCCCGGTCGGCAGGAGAGCAGCGGAAATGGTCTTCACCGGCACGTGGGGTATGGGTTCCCAATATCCCTGCACGTGATCACATGGAGAGGCGGCCCGGGTCTGTCCTGTAAGAAGCGGGTCGACGCTGTTGATTCCCACGATCGTGGTGAGGATGACCCAGATAGCGGGAACAAAAATGCGGCGATACATGGCTCCTCCGAATGGGTGAGAATGGTTCATGTTTCATACTTTTAATCCCTGACTCACAGAAAAGTTTCTTTCATGCAGAGTGAGCAACCGTGCGAGGTCATGATTACCCTGGGAATAGTGGCTTCTTTTCAGAAGGGGTCATGCATCCCGGCGGACCAGGTGCATATCCACACGGACGATATGGCGGGTTCCTTCCCAGACGTCGTTGCGAACGTCCAGCGTCCGGTCTTCCATGCGTGTGATCTGACACTGCACCCGGAAATCTGCACGACCGAATGTGGGGCGAATCCACTGCGTGTCCACCCGTTCCGCGTGATACTGTATGCCAAACGTCTGTAAGGTGGCATATACGGCCAGTGCCATGGGCAGGATCCCGTACACGTGATAACTGTGTCCAATTGTGGCGGACCGGTCCCCAATGGGATGTGCCATGAACTGGAACAGGTCGGCGGAAAACCACCAGTCCCACCGGTCACCGGGTTGCAACCGGTCCGGGTTCCCTGCGGTTTTTCCCAGGCACCGGGGACGGCGCAGTTGAAACAGTACGGATGTATCCGGGACGATCCGCCGGAACGTACCCAGTTCCTGTTCCCGTCGACGTCGGAGGTGCACGCGGCGCCGGACTTTTTCCACGAAATCCGGCGGCCATGGCGGTGCGAGATCCACCCGGAGCGTATATCCACCGCGTGCGGTCGCCGGGAACGTGATTTCGGGCAACCGGTCCCCGGGCCAGGGCGGCCGCACGGTAGCCACCGGTCGGCCATAATGGAGCACGTGCATGCACTGCAGTTCTTCCGGATCGATGAAATGCGGTGCCTGGAGCGTCACCTCGATCGGACGGTCCGGCCGTAAGGGAATTCCCTGACCCAGGATCAGGATCGGACATTCCATCCATGTACCGTCGTCGGCGACACGTGCGATCTCCACAGCCAGTGCCACGGGAACCGGCGTGTAGTAGTCCAGGAATGCGATCGTCGCCTCACCGGCCGTAACGAATTCCACTTCCGGATAGTGCGTCCGGACATACGCGATATGGTGTTCGATCTTTTCGAAATCACCCCCCTGCAGGCTGCGGAACGGGTCGGGTTCCCCGCGGTTCCACATGGAATCCGTCAGGCCGACGAGTACATGCACACCGGGACGACCGCGATAGACGCGCATCCGTGCGTCCACCCAGGCGTTCAACTGTTCCAGT
>CAZIRO010000004.1:0-40517 GCA_964541595.1 uncultured Acidobacteriota bacterium | reverse complement strand
ATCCGTAGCACGGTCTGTACCGCGTCCCGCTCCCGGTCCCGCAATACCCAGGCACTGATGTCCACCAGGGCACCGACATGGTATAAGACGGTACCGTCCGGTCCGCGCACGACACGTGCGCTGTCCAGCCCCCAGAACTCGCTTCCGTCCGGACGTTGCAGCCGCACACGCAGATTACGCACCGCTCCGTGTGCGGTCAACCGGGCGATCCGATACTCCCAATCCGAGGGGTTGCAGAATAGCTGCGGAAAGGGAAAGGCCTCCAGATCCACCAGATCCCGAACCCGCAGGATCGACAGCATCTCGGAGTTCGCATCGATCCATCGACCGTCCGGCGACACCCGGTACAGACCGACGGGTACGACGTTCGGGACGTCCAGGGCGCTCTCTCCGGCTTGCATGGACACGCCGTCCGCGTGCGTGTCGTGCAAAATCGCCCGGATATGCTCGATCAGCGCTGCGGGATCGCGTGCCGGATCGGCGTCCACATATACACCGGCCAGACGTTGCCAGTGCGGGGGAACATCTTCCATGCGATCGGCCAGGACGAGAATCGGCAGGTCTGGACGGATCCGTCGAAACCAGGGCACCGGATCGACATTCCACCGTTGGAGGATGCGCATATGCACAATGACCAGATCGAATGTCGTCTGTTGCAGTCGCTGCTGGACAGCTGATAAACGATCCTCCCGTGTGAGTTCAGTCGGTCCACAGGTTCGGGCCAGTGCAGTGGTGAAGTCATCCCGGTCGGCAGGACCTGGTCCCACCCACAGGATGCGCCAGGAGTTGCACTCTTCCATTATTGACTTTCCCGGATAGCAACTTAACACCACCCAACCCCAGAAAACTTTATCACATCCGATATATTTCCTCAACCGGATCGACGGAGATCGGGACAGGCAATGGGACAGGGGATGCACCGGATGCGCGGATGGCCCGGTCGACACCGGGTGTCGGGTGTCAGGTCTCAGGTCCCGGGTGTCGGGTCTCCGGGACGGGAGACGGAAGACAGGGGACGGGGTATCCCATGGGCTGGGGATAGTGCATGACCGCATGGGTACCCACGGTGTCCCATGGCCTGTCCCGATCCCAGGATCGACTCTGATTGATCAGAACGTTCAACCCGCGTAAGATGATGCCAACACCGCAAATGAGGTGATCCATGCGTTGTTCAGTCGAAAAGGAACCGTTTCACACGGAACTCCGACTGATCCAGGGTGCAATTGAAAGGAAATCGGCGATCCCTACACTGTCTTACTTCCTTCTGGAAGCCGAGGCCGAACAGATACGTCTGACGGCCTCGGATATGGAACTCAGTTATGCCTCCACGATTCCCGCGCAGGTGGAAACCCCCGGAAAAGTCGCACTGCCCGCGCGTATTCTGGTCGACATCGTCAAGTCACTTCCCAATACGCGGGTCGAGATCGAATTGCAAACGTTGCCGCAGGTGGTCATCCGTGCGGGACGCACCTGTTTTGAAGTGTTGGCACTGTCGCCGGAAGACTATCCCATGCCCCAGATTCCCGGTGAAACGGAGCATACCGTTCGATTGCCCGGGTGGATGCTCCGCAGGGCCATGGATACGGTCGATTTTGTCATCCCGAAACATACGCTCCGGGAAGCATTCCTCGGGATGTGGCTGGAAAAGCGCGGGGAAACCCTCGCGGCCGCGGCAATGGATATCTACCGGCTGGCGTATTACCAGACCCGCTGGGAAGAGGGTGCACCACAGGAAGACTTTACCCTGCTGATCCACCGGAAAGCCCTGCAAGAATTGCGCAATGTACTCGCTGCGGACGCGATTGAAACGGTGCAGATCGGTACGCATCAGAATCTGATTGTGTTTGATCTCGGCAACCGGCGGATCAGCATTCGAATGATCGAAGACACATTCCCCGAGTTTCGGAGTTTCATTCCCGAATCGGCGCCATATCGTGTGCGGGTCCAGCGGGCTGCGTTGTTGGAATCCGTGCGGCGAATCATTTTGCTGGCCAAGGGGACCCCGCTTGCCCATGCGCCATCCGTCTGGCTGACATGGCGCGATCGCATGCTGGAATTGAAATTCCACAATCCGGCCACGGGTACGGCTACGGATATGGTTGAAGCGTTCGTCGAGGGCGAGCCGTTTCCCATCTGCGTCAATGGCGAATTCCTCGTAGAGTTTCTGTCTGCCGTGCATGAGAACGAAATCGAACTGTGGTTCAAATCGACACGCGAACCGGCGGCGATCCGTCCCGTCGGCGAGGATCGAACGGAAACGTTCGCATTCGTATACATGCCTATCGCAGAGGAACAGGTGGAAGAGACGGAACGCGCGTCCGAGGCTGCCGCACCAAAGGAGGCCGATTTCGTCGATGACGGCGCGATGGAAATGGAAGATTGAGCATTTCCGGAATCTCCAGGTCGACATTGAACTGGAGGACACCCTTACCATTATTGTAGGCCCCAATGCAAGCGGAAAAACCAGTCTTCTGGAAGCGTTTTACTGGATGGTCCATGGGCGGTCGTTTCGCACCCGCCGCAAAGACCGGGTGATCCGTTCAGGCGCCCCGATTGCCCGGGTGTGTGTGGAGTGGTCGGAACGGTTCGAGACCGTGGAACTCGTCATTCCGCGCGACGGTCCGGCACGCCTGTTTGTTCAGGGCCATGCGGTCGCATTCAGTGTCTGGCGTGCGCAGAATCCCGTGCTATACCTCGGCGGTCGTGCGGTGCCCCTGCTCGCCGCGCGCGCGTCGTATCGTCGTCAGTTTCTGGACCGAAGCCTGTCCACGATTTTTCCACAGTATCGAAAGTGGCTACAGCGGTTTGACCAGGCCCGAAACCAGCGCAATGCCGCCCTGGCATCCGGAAGTCCGTCCGCAGAGCAACACGTCTGGGATGTGCCCTACTGCACGGCGGCGGCAAAGATCTGGGAGATGCGCGCGTATCTGGTGCGTCAGGTCCGTCCAATCATTGCACGCATGTGGGTGCGGCTGTTTCCGGGACGACCGCTCCGAATAGCGCTCACCAGTCCGTTCTGGTCCCCGGAACAGTCCCCGCCTTCGCCTGAAGAAGTGCTTCAAATGTTGGAAAAATTTGCATCCCGGGAACGGGCGCACGGCCGTTCCCTCGTCGGACCGCACCGGGATGATTTGCGTGTCTTCGGACCGCATGGATCGTTCTGGGATACCGCCTCCGCAGGGCAGATCCGTGCCCTGCTGACCGTATGGGGTTGCGCCATCGCACGGCTGGTCCAGCAAATACACGCCAGACCATTGCGTCTCCTCATCGATGACTTCGATGCCGAACTGGATACCCCACGTGCCCGGGACTTATTCACGATTTTTCCACACCCGTACGTGCTGCTGACGAGTCACCGGAAATTCTGGTTGCAGCACGCTGCCCCACATGTCCAGCGTCTGGTCATTCGATCCGGACGGTTGTACCCGGTGTCCGTTCGATGACTGCGCAGAATCCGGTACAGCCTGTTTCGATGAATGCGCAATTTCCGCGCCGCCGCGACCTTGACACCATCGCACTGCTGCAGTGTGCGCAGGACGTATGCATACGCGAATCGGTCCAGCGCCTCCAGTAGCGTGAGTTCGGCGGGCATGGAGAACGTCCATACGCCGTGTGCATCGGCCGGTGCGGGATGTGGAAAAATGCTGAAATTGCCCAGGTGCGTCCGTACATGCGATGCACATAATACCCGACCATCCAGTGCGTCGATGACCGCAGCCGTCAGCACGGCTTCGAGTTCGCGTACATTTCCCGGCCACAAATACTGTTCCAGCGTGGACCAGACTTCCGGTTCGACGCGGTCAATGCGGAGGCCAAACTGAGCGGTCAGACGGCGAAGAATAAAACGCGCTGTGATCGGGATGTCTTCCGGCCGATCCCGCAATGGCGGCAGCTGAATCCGGTAGCGTGCAATGCGAAAAAACAGATCCATGCGGAACTGACCGGTCCGCACGCGCTCCAGCAGAGACGGCTGTGCGGCGAAAATCCACCGGCAGGCGAGAGGTCGCTCCCACGTCTCGCCCAGGCGGCGAATCGTCTGTTCCTGAAGCACACGCAACAGTTTCGCCTGACCGGCGGGCGAGAGTTCGGCAACTTCATCCAGGAAAACAGTGCCATCCGCAGCGGACTCCAGCAACCCCGGACGCGTGCGGTCCGCTCCCGTAAACGCGCCGCGGCTGTAACCGAACAGTTCCCCTTCGAACAGGGTGTCCGGAATCGCTGCACAGTTGATCGGCACCCACGGGCGACCCGCACGGTCGCTCTCCAGGTGGATGCGCCGGGCCACGAGTTCTTTGCCGGTTCCCGTTTCCCCCAGAATGAGCACGGGAATGGACAGGGGGGCAATACGACGGATCCGGGTACGGACCGTGCACATCGCGTGCGAGCGGCCCACAAGCTCGGGGAGTGCCGGCGTCGCTTCCGCACCGGCCGTTTGCAGACGATTCGGGCGACGCATCGTTTGCTCCACGTGGTTTACATGTCAATGGGTGCATCGACCCTACATACGGATACGGAAAAATCGGATGGGAAAAAGTATGTTGCATGCGCACGCGTGCGGAGATCGACGGAATCCCATGCATCAGAACATCTGCAGTCGCCACAGGTCGTGAATGTGAACGAGGCCCACGGGATGACGGTCGCTATCGATTACGGGCAATACCGTAATCCGGAATTTCTCCATCAACCGCAGCGCGTCGGCCGCCAGCGCATCAGGCGCGAGTGTCTTCGGATGCGGGGTCATGACGTCCCCGATGCGGAGCGTCGATACGTCACGATACCGTTCGATCGTGCGGCGCAGATCGCCATCGGTAAAGATCCCGGCGAGGTGGCCGATCGTGTCGACCACCAGCACACAACCGAATCCCTTACGGGACATCTCACGTACGGCCTCAGGCACGGAAACATCTGCGGCGACCAGGGGCAGCTCGGGCGGTCGATGCATGACTTCTTTGACCTGCAGGATCTTCCGGCCGATGCTGCCCGAGGGGTGCAGGTGCGCCACCATACCGTCGCGGACGCCTTTCGCATGCATGACGGCCACGGTCAGAGCATCACTCAGCGCGAGCATGACCGTCGTGCTGGTCGTCGGCAACAGACGCTCCGGCGTCGCTTCTTCCACTGGTCCGATCGCCAGTACGATGGTACTGTACCGCGCGAGTGTGGATCGGGCGTTACCGGTCATCGCGATAATGGGAATATCATACCGATGAATCCACTCCACAAAACGGAGAATCTCGACCGTCTCGCCACTGTACGACAGTACGATCAGCACGTCCTCCGGAAGGATCAGCCCGAGATCACCGTGCAACGCCTCCACGGGATGGAGGAAGATGCCGGGCACACCGATGCTGGTGAGGGATCCCGCCAGTTTTTTGCCGATCACTCCGGACTTGCCGATCCCGGAGACGATCACGCGTCCGGAGCACGCACAAAGGCAGTGCACCGCCGCGGCAAACGAGTTGCCGATGTGCTGCATCAGCCTGTGTAGGCCCTCCACCTCGGTGCGGATCACCTGGCGACCGATGGCGATGAGTTCGGCGTCGGAAGAAAGCGCGTGCCCCGCCATGATCTACTCCTCGGCCGGGACGCGATGCGGATCTTCGGTCAGGAGAGATGCTTCTTCATAGGGACGGACCAGCATCACCGGGACGGACGCAGCCAGTGCCACTTTATGTGACGTCGTGCCCAGCAGGACTTTTCCCTCCAGCGTGCGTACTCCATGGGTGCCCATGACGATGAGATCGATCCGTTTCTCTTTGGCAAAGGTCACGATCACGCGCCAGGGAGAACCGATGATGAGTTCCCCTTCGGCATCAATGCCGTAATCCTGAAAATAGGCGAGTTCTCTGGCCAGACGGTCCTCCAGCGACCGTTCCAGAGAACGGAGCCATTCGCGTAACTCGGGATCCTCATGCATGTAGTGCACGACTTCGATCGCATGCAAGACGTAAATCCGCGCACGGAACTTCTTGGCGACCGCAAGTGCATAGTCCCGCGCACGTTCCGAATATACAGAAAAGTCCGTGGCGAAGAGAATGTGTTTGATCTGAACAGGCAAACGCATGCGAACGGCTCCCAAAACGCACCGACCAGATTTCACCAGAACGGTGCGATTTCCCCCAATTGTATGCCTGAAATCGGGCCAGGCCATGGGACACCGTGGGTCCGCATGCGGTCACGCGCTATCCCCAGCCCATGCGATGCCCCGTCCCCTGTCTTCCGTCTCCCGTCGCAAATACCTGCCACCGGAATACCCGCCACCTGGGACCTGGCTGGGACCTGGGACCTGATACCGGAGACCTGGGACCTGACACCCGAGACCGGTGGTTCCGATGGTGCGCATGTCCCATGGCCTGTCCCGATCCCAGAATTGTATGCGAATTGCACAAAAACGCAATTCGCATAGAATATCTGAAACCGGGACAGGCGATGGGACACTGCGGGTATCCATTCATCCGTGCGATGTCCCATTCCATGCGAAGTCGAACTCCCTGCGCCTTGATCCCTGAGCCCCGGCACCCGATATCGGTGTATCTGCCGGTTCGATACATTCCCGTTGCCCGTCCCGATCGCAGGGATAGAATATCGATACCCTGTGCACGGAGACACACGATGATCCCGAGGTATACGCTGCCCGAAATGGGCCGCATCTGGTCCGATGCCCATCGGTATGCGCTCTGGTTGCAGATCGAGCTCGCCGTATTGGAAGCGTATGTGCAGACCGGACGCATTTCGCCGGAAGTGTATTCTGAGATCGCCGCGCGCGTTCGGTTTTCGCAGGAACGGATGGAAGCGATAGAACAGCAGACACAACATGACGTTGTCGCATTCGTGGAATCCGTGGCCGAATCCCTTGGCGACCTCGGACGATACATTCACCTCGGGCTGACATCGTCCGATATCCTCGATACGGCCACGGCGATCCAGATGAAAGAGAGTTGTGATCTGTTGCTTCAACGGATCGATCACCTGTGTACGGTATTGAAAGAGAAAGCCATTGCCTACCGGGACATCGCATGTGTCGGGCGAACACACGGCGTACACGCAGAACCGATGACCTTTGGCTTGAAGTTCTTGCTCTGGTACGCAGAATTTCAGCGGCACCGGGAACGGCTTGCGGCGACGCGTCAGCGCGTGGCGGTCGGGAAAATTTCCGGCGCCGTAGGGGTATACGCCCACCTGGAACCCGAAGTTGAGCGGATCGTTTGTACCAAGTTCGGCCTGCAACCGGAACCCGTGTCGAATCAGATCACCCAGCGTGATCGGCACGCGGAATACGTTCTCACCCTTGCGCTGATCGGAGCGAGTATCGAGAAAGTGGCGCTGGAGATTCGCCACCTGCAACGGACCGAAGTGCGTGAAGCGGAGGAACCCTTCCGACCCGGACAGAAGGGATCTTCCGCGATGCCTCACAAACGCAACCCCATCACAGCGGAGCGACTCTGCGGTCTGGCCCGCGTATTGCGTGCGTACGCCATGGCCGCTATGGAAAACGTCGCCCTGTGGCATGAACGCGACATCAGTCACTCTTCCGTCGAACGGATCATCTTACCCGATGCATCCATTGCGCTGGATTACATGCTGGATCGCTGTATCTGGCTGATCGCGCACTTGCGGGTGCATCCGGACCGGATGGACGAGAACCTGCGGTTCACGAAGGGACTCATCTTTTCATCCGGCATCCTTGTGGCCCTGATCGAGAAGGGGGTATCCCGGGTGGATGCATACCGACTGGTTCAGCGAAATGCGATGCGTGCGTGGGAAGCGGGCACGGACTTCATCGCTGCGATACGCGCGGATCCCGAAGTCATGCAGTATCTCACCCCGGACGACATCGCACGCTACACCGATATCGAATATTATAAAAGACATATCAATACAATTTACCAACGCGTCCTTGGAGACAGCGCATGAGTACGGACGTGGCACGCGTGCGCGTCATTGTGCGGTATAAGCCGGGCGTGCTCGATCCACAGGGGAAAACCATCCGCAACGTGTTGCACACCCTCGGATACGACCGCGCGCTGCAGGTCCACACCGGCAAGGTGTTCGTCATCGAGTGGCAGGGACCGCTCAACGACCGCGCACGTGCGCAGATCCGGACGATCGCGGAACGCATCCTGACGAATCCCATCATCGAACAATACGAAATCGAATGGCCGGAGACTCATGACGCACCGCGCGCCGACATTCGGCCCGGACCATCCGGAAGCGATCCCCTTTGACAAGTGGGTGGGCGCCGGCAACGACTTTATCATTCTGGACAACCGCTCCGGTGTATATTCTGCCCACGCGTCCACCCTGGCCCGGCGCCTCTGCGATCGGCACCTCTCGATCGGGGCGGACGGCCTCATTCTCCTCGAGTCCAGCGTCAAGGCACACATCCGCGTCCGGTTTTTCAATCCGGACGGCACCGAATTCAACATGTGTATGAACGGCACGCGGTGTGTGGCGCGGTACGCCGTCGTGCACGTCATCACGCACCGTCAACTCACCATCGAAACGAACGTCGGGCTCATCGAGGCGCACGTCGAATACGATCGCGTCACCCTGCGGATGCTGCGCACGGTTGAACTCGCGCTCGATCGACACATCCGCCTGGACACCATCGGGCTGCGCTACCACTACGTGCGCGTCGGCGATCCCCATATCGTGGTCCCGGTCCGCAACATCTGGAACATCAACGTCACGTATTACGGACGACGGCTCCGCTGGCATGCGGCGTTTGTTCCACGTGGAACGAATGTGAATTTCGTGCACATCGTGCGCGCCGGGGAGATCGACATCCGCACGTACGAACGGGGGGTCGAGGCGGAGACGTATTCCTGTGGCAGCGGATGTGTGAGCACCGCCCTCGCCTTCCACGCGAAGGGGCTGCGCTGGCCGGAGTACCGTTTTCACACCCGGGCCGGGGTCGATCTCGTCGTGCGCCTGGCGCCGCAGGGACCCCGTCTGATGGCGATCGAGGTCGAAGGGGAGGCCCGCCGGGTGTGCAGCGGACAGATCTTCCCGGAGGGGTGGGCGTACGCGGAACCGCGCCATGCGTGAACACCGGGTGTCGGCGGGGTGTTCCACGTGGAACACCTCAATCCCGCGCGACGAGCATGGCCACCGCCTCGCCGCCGCCGAGGCAGAGGCTGACCACGCCGTAGCGCCCCCCGTGGATCTCCAGTGCGTTCAGCAGCGTGCAGAGCAGTCGGGCGCCGCTTGCCCCGATCGGGTGACCGAGGGCGACGGCGCCGCCGTGCACGTTCACCCGGGCGGGGTCGAGGCGGAGTTCCCGGATGACGCCGATGGCCACGGCGGCAAAGGCCTCGTTGATCTCGTAAAGATCGATGGCCTCCGGACGGAGCCCCGTCCGCGCGAGCAGTTTTTCGATGGCGTTGATCGGTGCGAGCGGGAACTCGATCGGGTCCCGGGCCGCCGCGCAGAAGTCGACAATGTGCGCGAGAATGGGGAGTCCGCGGGCGCGCGCCACGTCTTCGGCAGCGATGACCACGGCCGCTGCACCGTCGTTGATCTTCGACGCGTTCGCTGCCGTGATCGAGCCCTCCGGATCGAATACCGGCGGCAACTGTTGCATCTTCTCCGGCTGGAATCGGCGGGGTTCCTCGTCTTCCCGAACCACCGTCAGTCGCCCCTTTCGATCCCGGACCTCAACGGGGACGATTTCCCGATCAAACCACCCCTGGTCCATCGCGTGCAGGGCCCGGCGGTAACTCTCTTCCGCATACGCGTCCTGTTCTGCTCGCGAGATGTGCAGTTTCCGTGCGCAGTGCTCCGCACAGTTGCCCATGTGCATGCGGTTATAGACGTCCCACAAACCGTCCAGGATCATCGCATCGTAGAGTTCCGCATGCCCGAGCCGATATCCGCTGCGGGCCCGATCCAGGAGATACGGTGCCCGACTCATGCTCTCCATGCCACCGGCAACGACGATGTCGGCGTCCGCAAGCGCGATCGCCTGCGCGCCGAGCATGACGGCCTTCAGACCGGAACCGCAGACCTTGTTGACGGTCAGACACTCGACGGACGTCGGCAGGCCGGCGAATATCGCCGCCTGACGGGCGGGCGCCTGACCGGTGCCTGCCTGGATGACCTGACCCATGATGACTTCCTGCACGTCGGTGGGCGCGACGTGTGCGCGTTGCAGCGCGGCTTGGATGGCCACTGCACCGAGTTGCGGGGCACTCAGCGTGCGCAGGCTCCCGAGAAAACTCCCGATCGGTGTGCGTGCGTATCCGATGATGACTACAGGTCGTCCGGGTCGACCCATGATGGCATCTCCTGTTGCCTCTGCAGGGTGCTGCGTACACGCGCCGTATGCGTGCACGTCGCTGCGAAACTTCCCGGTTTATCGATATTCATAAATATTCAATATTTACGGACGATGCGGTGATGACCGCGGGGGCAAACGTGGCTTGCAGAATAGCCGTCGGTCGCCCATAATAGTATACAGGACATGCTGGGGCGTAGCCAAGCAGGTAAGGCATGGGACTTTGGATCCCACATTCGCAGGTTCGAGTCCTGCCGCCCCAGCCATACGCGTCATCGAAGCAGCAAACAGTCGGTTTGTCCGGAGCGTCGGGTGCCCGCATGACCATTCGAACAGCCCGCCACGCCTTGCCATTGACGAAAGGCCGTCCTTCCGATAGAGTGAAATACGGTCGCCCCCGGAGTGGAACCCGTTATTGTCCGTGTGGAGGGTGCAATGTCCACGCGTATCCTGTTGATGGTACCGCCGGGTGGATACCTTGCGGAACGGTGGAGCCACGGTGAACTGATCCCCGCGCTGGGTATTGGCTATATCGCCGCTGTGCTGGAACAGGAGGGATATACCTGTGGGATTCTTGACGCGAATGCCCTGCGCATGACCTACGATGACGTCGTGCGGGAAGTGCGGCAGTGGAGTCCGGACATTGTCGGCCTGACGTTCACCACCGAGAACCGGTTTTACGCGTTCGAGACGCTTCGCCTGATCAAACAACACTTTCCACATGTGATCACGGTCCTCGGGGGACCGCACGTATGGAATGCCGCGGAGGACACGCTGACGCATGTGCCGTGGTGCGATTTCATTGTGCGCGGAGAAGGTGAATTCACCATGCTCGAACTCGTGCAGGCGCTGGAACGCGGCGGCGATCTGAAAAGAGTCCGCGGAATCTCTTTCCGGGACCGGGATGGCACGATATTCCATACCCCGCCCCGTCCGGTGATCGAGAACCTCGACGAATTGCCCTTTCCCGCGCGGCATCTGTATCCTATGCATGCGTATACGTTTCATGTGGACGATCCGCACAAAGGTCGACGGCGGGCATTGAATCTGATGACGAGCCGCGGGTGTCCGTTTACCTGTGAGTTCTGTGCCACGCCGTTTAACTGGGGACGAAAGGTTCGGGCGAATTCTCCGGAACGCATTATGGAGGAGATCCACATCCTTGTGAATGAGTACGGGGTACGGGGGCTCTGGTTTTTCGATGACACGTTTACATTCAATCCGCGGCGCATTCATGATCTGTGTGACCTCATCATCGATGCGAAACTCGATCTGTCCTGGTACTGTGAGATCCGTATCGATACGGTGGACTATGCACTGTTAAAGAAGATGCGCGAAGCCGGTTGTTTCCTCATCGGCATGGGCGTGGAATCGGCGTCTCCGCGGATTCTGCAGGAAGTCATTCGGAAGGGCAAGGGATTCACGATCGACAAGGTGACGCGGGTGATCCGCTGGTGCTGGGATCTCGGGATCATCCCGAATCCGTTCTTTATCTTCTCGCATCCGACGGAAACGTATGAAGAGGCCCGGATGACGATGGACTACATTTTGAGTCTGAAACGGGAGGCCAGGGAGCGCAACCAGCAGATCGATGTTTCGATCAGCATTATGCACATTTATCCGGGAACGCCGATCGAAGCCCGGGCACGCCGTGAGGGGATCATTCCGCGTGATTTCTCCTGGAGTGTACCGAATCCGGAGGGTATTGTAACGCTCCCGGCGTCGCAGGGGGACATTCCGCTGTATATCGATCGACTTTCCTGGGAGCAGATCAGTGAACTGCTGTTTGAGTGGTCGCAGGTCCAGGGATACAGCGTATTGCGTAAGATTCCGAAGGCCCTGAAGTCGATCAAGTCCTGGAACGATGTCAAACGGTATGTCACCATGGCCAAGGCTTACAGTAAGGTCCGCTTGCGGACCTTACTCGAGGGTTCACCGGCGTGATCGATGGATGACCGAACGTTTTACGCACGTGTGCTGGATCTGCTTAAACAGGGTCAACCGCTCGTCATCGCGCATCTGATCGGCTGCCGGGGTTCCGCGCCGAACGCACCCGGTAGTCGTCTGATCGTCCGTGCCGACGGCCACACGGAGTTCACGATCGGCGGCGGTCCGTTTGAAGCGGCCGTGATTCGGGATGCACTGACCATCCTGCGGGGCGATCTCTGTTCTGCGGTGAAGGAATACGATTTGAATTATCGCAGTCTCGGCATGCGGTGCGGCGGTCGTGTGCAGGTTTATTTTGAGGTCGTGTATCCCCGGACGCCACTGTGGATCTTCGGTGCGGGTCACATCGGTCAGGCGCTCTGTACGCTGGCTGCACAGACGCGTCTGTTCGAGATCACGGTGATCGACGATCGGCCGGAGTGGCTGGATCGGCTGCCGAAGACGGCCGATGTACGGGCGATCTGTACGGATCGCGCGTACACGGCACACATTCCGCCGCCGCCGTCTTCGGCATACATTGTCATCGTGACCCGTTGTCACGATGTGGATGCAAAAGTGTTGCGTCGCATGATCGGGTATGACGTCGCTTACATTGGCATGATCGGCAGTCGTACGAAAGTACGGTCGACGTTTCAGGCGCTGGTACGTGCAGGCGTTCCCCGGACGCGTCTTGAGGCGGTGGATGCCCCGATCGGTGTGCCCATTGGTGGAAAATCCCCGTACGAAGTCGCGGTGAGTATTCTCGCCCGTTTGATTCAGGTTCGCAACGGCGTGTTCCCCCGGTTCTCGGAACGTGTCGCCGATCCAACCGTTGTTTCGGATCGGGCATCGGAAGCGGTGGGGCCTTAGTGGTTCTTTTCTCAAGTGAAGTGACGAGGAGAAAAGTGACGCGAATGGCTGTCATGCATTGAAACCGTCGTGACTTTTCACACCGTCACATTTCCTCTCCTGTCCTCACTTTCTGTGATTTTTGTGGCACGCCATCGGGACACCGGACCGTTCGATCGCCGACGTTTCGTCGACTGTGCAAATTCCGTGGGCGCGACTATAATGTCCTGGAAATCCGGGAAATGGGGTTGCATCCGATCATGCCTGTACCCGTCCGTAAGGACCTGACCGCGTATCTCGTCGAACGCGCAGCACTGATCGACCGGTGGCTGGACGAACTCGTACGCCCCCCGGAGAGGACACCGGCACCGCGCCTCTGGGAAGCCATGCGTTATTCATTACTCGCACCGGGCAAACGATTTCGGCCCGTGTTGATGCTGGCCGTGGGAGAGACGTTCGGCACCGAGATGGAACGGTATCGGTATAGCGCGTGTGCGATCGAATGCATCCATACGTATTCTCTGATTCATGACGATCTGCCCGCCATGGACAACGATACACTACGCAGGGGACGGCCGGCCTGTCATGTCCGGTTCGGGGAAGCGATGGCGATCCTTGCTGGGGATGCATTACTCACCTATGCGTTTGAACTCCTGGGACGTTGCCCCTTTTTAAACGCGCACCCGGCGATCGGACTGGAGGTCATGCGGATTCTTGCGTTGCGTGCCGGGCTTTCCGGAATGGTGGTCGGCCAGGTGCTTGATCTGGAAGCGGAAGGTCGACCGGTGGACGCAGCGCATGTGCAGCGGATCCACCGGTATAAGACCGCCGCCCTGATCACCGCGGCGTGTGAGATCGGCGGCAAGATTGCACAGGTTGAACCCCGGGTGCAGCAGGCGCTCCAGGCGTACGGCGAGGCCCTGGGGATTGCCTTTCAGATTGTCGATGATATCCTGGACGTGACTCAGACGAGTCAGGTACTCGGGAAGACAGCGGGTAAAGACGTGCAGACGATGAAAGCGACGTATCCGCGGGCGGTTGGACTGGACCGTGCACGCGAGGAGGCCATCCGGTGGCGCGAACGGGCGAAAGCGGCCGTTACCGCCTGGGACCGGAAGGGACTGTTGCACGCGCTGGCCGATCGGGTCACCGAACGGATCGCGTAAACGCCGGGGCGGATTCCTCCGCATGGGCTTCATTCCGGGCGGTCGGAACGAGGGAGCGCACCATGTCTGCAACGGTATTGTCTCGGAAGCGGGGACACGATCTGGTCGGCACGTATGTGTACGGCCCGGTCCGTTCACGCCGACTGGGGATGTCCCTGGGAATCAACTGGTTTGCGCCGTGGATCAAGGTGTGCAATTTCGACTGTCTGTACTGTCAACTCGGGCGTACGGAACGGCTTCCGCGACGGGAGGATTTCGTCCGCGTGGACGTATTTGCACGTGAAGTCATGCGGGTGTTTGCGGAACTGGCGGAACGCAACGTCCGTGTGGATGCGATCACGATCTCCGGTAACGGGGAACCGACGTTACATCCGCGCACACCGGAATTGATCGCGATCCTCCTGGAGGCGAGGGACCGCTTTTTCCCCGGGGCACGCACCTGGATCCTGACCAACGGGACGCGTCTGCACGTGGATGGCATCGCGCGGGCGGTGAACCGTTTGGACGAGCGTTCGGTAAAACTGGACGGGGTGGGGGCTGATCTGATCACGGTGGACCGGCCGCGGTTTGGTTTTCGGTGGACGCATTTCATCGAAGGATTGCGCAAACTCCGGGATTTTCATCTCCAGGTCATGGTCCTGGCCGGCAGGGGCAAAAACATCCGTCCCGATGCGCTGGCCGCATGGACATCCTGGATTCGTCAGCAGGCCCTGGTTCCGAAATCTATTCAGTTGTATACGGTAGATCGATATCCGGCGTATCCGGGTGTGCGGCCATTGACACGTACGGAGATGGAGGCGGTCGTGCAGTATATTGCGGCCGAGCTCCCGGACATCCCTCTGGATGTGGTCTGGCCGGGAGCGGCTACATCAACGGGGGAATAGCGCATGGCCGATCCGACCCATGTGGAACACATTCGCACCGGTACCTGGAATGCGTGGCGAGCGGCACACCCGGAGATCACTCCGGACTTACAGGGTGCCGATCTGCGGGGACTGCAATTGCGCGGACTCAATCTGGAACGTGCCGTACTGCGCCGGGCCAATCTGGAACAAGCAGACCTCTCCCAGGCCAACCTTACCGGTGCGGATCTGCACGGTGTGCATATCCAGGGTGCCCGTCTTGCGGATGCCATTCTCGATCACGTCGATTTGAGTTTTGCGCAGTGGCAGGATGTGGATCTGACCGGTGCCTCATTGCGGCATGCGGATCTGCGCAACGGGGAATTCCAGGGGTGCCGGTTTGATCACGTGGATTTTGCCCACGCCCGGCTGGACGGTGCGGCGTTTACCGCATGCACCTTCCGGTATGCGCGGTTTTTTCAGGCCCAGTTGAATCGTATTCGTCTGATCGATGCGGATTGTACCGGCGCTTCTCTGGAAAACGTGCATTTCCTCGAAGTACACGCGGACCGTTCGATATGGCGGGAGAGTGAATGGCAACACGTCCAGGCGGCGCGGAGCCATCTTCAGCGTGCGAACTTCTTTCGAGCGCGCTGGCAGCATGTGCAGCTAACGAATGCCCTGCTGACGACCGCAAACCTGCGGTTCGTCTACGGAAAGCAGTGCAATCTGGAGAACGTCGTATTGGACAGCGCGGACCTCACGGAGAGTCGCTGGTTGGAAAGCGTCTTCCGGAAGGTGTCCGCGCAGTCGGTCCACGTTGCGCAGAGTCAGTGGGTGCGGGTAACGTTCGCGCAGTCCAGTTGGCCGGGTGTCGATTTTCATACGGCACGGTTTGCACAGTGTATCTGGAAAGGCGCGCGGCTGGAACGGTGTCAATTTACGGGACTCGATCTCAGTGGCTGCGATTTCACCCAGGCGGACGGGGGTGCAGCGGATTTCTCCGATGCCAATCTCACCGGCGCGGACTTTTCCCACGCATACCTTGTCCGTGCGCGGTTTCGCCGCGCCTGTCTCGAGCGTGCACGGCTGGTCGGGGCGGAGGCACGAGAAGCGGATTTCGGTCGTGCGCGAATGGGCCTTGCGGACCTGCGGGAAGGACGATTCGATCGCGCGGACTTCCGTTTTGCACAGTTGGTGGGCGCGGATTTTCGCAAGGCGCGATTGACTTTGGCCAATTTCCAGTATGCGGATCTGACGCATGCACGTGTCCATCCAGCGTGGTGGTGGGGTACAGACCTGCGCAGGGCCCGTGCCCGGGGGTTGTTCTGGTGGCGGGGTCTATTTCTCGTCGGACGCGGGTGGTTTGTGTTACAGAGAAAGTGGGGTGCGTACCGTTCCCGGCAGGAAGCCCGTCGCCGTCGGGAAGTGGAAATGCTGTTACGCAAACGGCGGTCGTAACATGCATTCGGGAGATGCGGGTGCCATGCAAACACTGTCACTGGAACGGTTTCGTCGCTTCGGGTTCCTGGTCAAACGACATCATGCCCGTGCGCGGGAGACGGCTATCCGTCTGATCCGTGGACTCGTACGGTTGGGTGGTCTCCCGGTGATGCCGGAAGAATACCGCGCGTGGCTTTCGGACCCGACGGCGGCGTCGGTGGAATGGGTTTCCATGGACCACCTGGTGGAGTATGTGGACGCATTGATCGTGCTCGGCGGCGATGGGACCTTTTTGCAGGCCGTGCAGATGGCGCATGACCGCGATGTGCCAATTATGGGATTTCATCTGGGTCGTATCGGCTTTCTCACGGAATTTACCGTGGAGGAGATTGACACGTTCATGCGGGCGCTCGCCGATGGACGACTCCAGATCCAGTTGCGAAGTATGCTGACTGCGGAGATCATTCGCGATGATGAAACGCTCGCTCGCTTTACCGCACTGAATGACGTCGTGATTACGCAGGCGATGCTCGCCCGTATCATCGATCTGCGGGTCCATGTGAATACGGAATTCCTCGCGGACTATCGTGCGGATGGACTCATTATCGCCACGCCGACCGGATCGACGGCGTATTCACTCGCTGCCGGTGGCTCCATTGTGCACCCGGAAATCCCGACCATTCTGCTCACACCCATCTGTCCGCATACGTTGACACAACGGCCGATCCTGCTCCCGGACAATGTGATCGTTGAGGTTTCGTTGCTCCGTCCGGACCATCAGGCCGTGGTCACCATGGACGGGCAGATGGGACATCCCATGGTGTTTCAGGATCGGGTTCGGGTCCGGCGTGCGGATACTCCGCTGGCGTTTGTGGCCAATCCGGACCGATCGTTTTTTCAGATGTTACGCACGAAACTGAAGTGGTCGGAATAAAGGGCGTGTCCAGACTCCGGATGTATCCCACGTTGACCGAAGAAGAATTCCGCCGTGCGCGCCGGTGGATCGAGCGCTTCCGCGTGCATCACACTGTGGTTGTTGAAGGATTTCGCGGCGTGCGGGAAGCGCTTGCAACGGTCGATAGTGTGCCCCGGCTCGTCGTGATCACGCCCGAGTGGCTCCACCGTCCGGAATGGCACACATTGGCGCGACATCTCCGGGGGCGCCGTGCATGCAATGTGCGCATATGTACACCGGCCCAGATGCGGCAATTGTCGACCGTGGAGACCCCACCGGGACTCCTCGCCATATTCCGGCAACGGCCGCAACGTACCTGGCCACCGGCGGCGGAGGGGTTTTATCTGTATTTTTATCGTATCCGTGATCCCGGGAATCTGGGCACGATCTTCCGTACGGCACTGGCAACGGGCGTGCGGGGTATCTTCCTGTCGCCGAAATCAGTGTCGCCGTATAATCCAAAAGTCACCCGTGCGAGCATGAGCGCCTGTCTGCGGATTCCGTTCTGGATCGAGGTACCACCGGCACATCTCATCCGGTGGTATCAGCAGACGGGCATGCCGCTGATGATCATCCATCCGCGTCAGTCCACGCCTGTCTGGGAGTTTGCCTGGCCCCGACGCGGTGTCATGATCTTCGGAGGTGAAACTGCTTCACTGCCCCGGCCCTTTCGGTTGCTGCCGGGGGCACACATCCCCATGCTGGCCGAAATGGACAGTCTGAACGTTGCCGTTGCCGTGGCGGTAACGAATTATTTGCGTCTCTATGCGGAGATGCACCGCGGGGGAGTGCTGCACGTCTCCGGCGAATGACCCCGTGTGTCCGATCGAGTGGCGACGGTTACGGAAGGTTCCGGCGCTGATCAAGGGACCGGTACTGGATCGCTTCGGCAATGTGACGTGCTTCGATCGGATCTGCCGCCTCGAGATCGGCGATCGTACGGGCCAGTTTTGTAATGCGATGGATCGCCCGTCCCGAGAGCTGCCACTGCCGCGCTGCGGCGTGGAGTAGCGACCGGGCCTCCGGCCGCATGGTGCAGTACTGCATGATCAGCGTGGGATCCATGGCGGCGTTGATGGTCACCGGCGCAGCGTCGGCGGAGAACCGTCGGTACTGGATCTGTCGGGCGCGGATCACGCGTTCGCGAATGCGGTGTGAGGGTTCGCCGTCCGGATCATGATCAATGGTTTCGGGGGACAGGCGGGGAACTTCGATGTGGATATCAATGCGATCCAGCAACGGTCCGGAAAGTCGGTGCATGTATCTGCGAATGCGTCCCGGTGTGCACCGGCAGGCGCGTTCCGGGTCCCCGTAAAATCCGCATGGACAGGGATTCATGGCCGCAAGCAGCATGAATCGCGCGGGAAAAGTGGCACTCATATGTGCTCGGGCGATCGTGACCCGACCGGTTTCCATCGGTTGTCGCAGGACTTCCAGGCAATTGCGGGCAAATTCCGGAAGTTCATCCAGAAAGAGAACCCCGTGATGTGCGAGACTGACTTCCCCGGGACGGGGATGGGATCCCCCGCCGACGAGTCCGGCCGGAGATATGGTATGGTGCGGGGCGCGAAAGGGTCGTACACGAATCAGTCCCGTACCGTTGAGTTGACCGGCGACGCTGTGAATCCGCGTGACTTCAATCGCTTCCAGTTCGGTCAACGGCGGCAGGATCGAAGGCATACGCTCGGCCAGCATGGTCTTGCCGGACCCCGGCGGTCCGATGAGCAGTACGTTGTGTCCCCCGGCCGCTGCGACTTCCAGTGCACGTTTCACGTATGCATGTCCCCGGACGTCCGCAAAATCGACACCCGGTGTCGGTGCATCCGCGGACGTATCCTCCGGTGGTGCGGGTTGTAGTGCCTGTTCGCCGCGCAAAAAGTAAAACGCCTGGAGCAGATGTTCGATCCCGTAAACCTCAAGGCCCCGCACCACAGCGGCCTCTCGCGCGTTTGCGGCCGGAACGAGCAGTCGACGAAATCCGGCCGTGTACATGTCCAGCGCGATGGACAGGATACCGCGCAATGGACGAACTTCTCCCACGAGAGAGAGTTCACCGAGGATGACCGTGCGGTCAAAGGCCTGTTGCGGGATCAGATCGGCGGCGGCAAGGATGCCCAAAGCGATCGGGAGGTCGAATGCGGCGCCCTCTTTTTTCAGATCCGCGGGTGCCAGATTGATGACCACGACCTCATGCGGGACAAAAAACGCATGATGCACGAGCGCACTCGATACCCGTTCCTTGCTCTCTTTGACGGCCGTGTCCGGCAGACCGACAATGACCATCCGCGGATAACTGCCGCTGCGGATGGATACTTCTACGGAGACCGGATGCGCATGAATGCCCACCAGGGTTGCGGAATGTACGATGGTCATGGGTCCTCCATCCCGTCTGTTCGAAACGCGGACGTTTCGCTGGGAGTCAACAACTTTCATGCCGAACCTGACGGTCTCCCATAGCGTGCGGGACTGTGCAATTTGCCCGGAATCCCGTACAGTTCGGGACGGAGTTCCGCGCGGGTGCGACGTGCGGGTGTCGCGTGTGCGGGGCACCCGCGGGAACACGTCTGCGTTCCCGGAACGGTGCGTATGTATGGGGGTGGCGGTCCGGGATCGGGGACAGAGGTGTATCGTCATTGAGTACAACGTCCGGATTCCCGAGGAGAGGGGTTTCGGGTTGACCCGATCCCGGGTGGGGTAAGTTGCTGGAATCGGAACAGGCAATGGGACACGGTGTGTCCCAGTAGACCCCGCGATGACCCGTCAACCAGGATGCACGGACACCGGACATCCGACCCCCGACACCCGGACCTGACACCTGTTCCCGGTGGCCACCGGGCCATCCGCGCATCCGGCGCATCCCCTGTCCTGTTGCCTGTCCCGATTCCAGAGTGGGATAAGTTGCCATTCCGTACATGCCGGGATAATATATTATTCGGGTCGGGACGTGGCGCAGCTTGGTAGCGCATGGCGTTCGGGACGCCAGGGTCGGAGGTTCGAATCCTCTCGTCCCGACCAGTGGAAGGTGAACGGTGCGAGCTGCCTGGGGTGAGTGGCGCAACCCATCTTTGAGGTGAGCATGATCGTTCAATGTCCCACCTGTCGAAAGAAATACCGCTATGATGAAGCCAAACTCCGCAATCGTGTCATGGTGAAATTTCAGTGTCCCGCATGTGAAACCGTATTTTCCGTGAAGAACCCTCAACTGGCGGGGAAGGTTCCCACAGTGGTCGTATCTCCCAATCCCTATAAGCGGGAAGCATCCGGCGCGACCTCACCGACTGACGATGCGGATGAATCTACCCTGGTGGGCGGGAGTCTGGGACGTGAACTCGAGATGCCGAACGATCGGCGCATATCCCTGGCGGTCATCCGCGGGGAAGAAGAGGGCAAGATCTTCCCCATCACCAAACCGCGGGTTACGATCGGGCGCAAAGATGCGGACATCGTCATCCAGGACCTGGAGGCATCCCGGCTGCATGCGGTCATCGAGGTGTATCGAGATCAGATCGTGCTGCGGGATATGAACAGTACCAACGGAACGTATGTGGATGAAAAACCGGTTCAGGTCGCATATCTGCAAAATCAAGCCGAATTTCGCGTGGGCAATACCGTACTGATGGTAATTGTCACACCGGTGGACGAATTCGCCGAAATGGAACCGTAAGGTCTATCCCCGCACGTTGTGTCAAGGCTTCATCGGGCGGTTAGCTCAGGGGTAGAGCGTTGGCCTTACAAGCCGAAGGTCGCAGGTTCAAATCCTGCACCGCCCACCATTGGTCCCCAACGGGTATCGGAATGAACGTGGGGTATCCGCGGGGTCCCACCGTAGAACGGATATATCCGGTGGGACCCACAGGGATGCCTCACTCCGCACCTGCAGGTGCAGTTGCCTTTCCCCCTACGGACTACGGAATGGAGGCACCCAGCACCAGCAGGATGGGCGGGATCCAGAACGTGTAGATCGCGGTGAACACCAGGATCCAGCCGAGCAGTTTCGCGCTGAATTTTCCATACGTCGTCAGCCACACGGCCAGGAAGGCGATCAACCACACGATGAGGATCGAACGAAACATCCAGCCTCCGGCAAAGACCTTCCAGTAAAACAGCGGCACGATCGCCACGGGGAGTGCAATGTTACCGATCACCCGCAGGTCCAGTCCCTTGATCGCAGTGATGCCGAACAGGGTGAAGAACGCGGCGTAGAAAATGACCAGTCCACTGATGAGCACCCCTCCATTTGCGCCGAGCGGTTCCGGACGGGCCGCCATGATGTAAAACGCCTGAACGAAGTCGGACAGACCGGCGATAAGACTGATCCAGCCCACGCTGACAAGCGGATTCGGTCCTTCCGCCTGCGGTTCCGCGCCAAAACCCACGAAATACAGACCGATGGCCCATACAGCGAGCCCGGTCAGAAAGAAAATGATCGTAATGGGTAGCATCCCCTGCCTCCATCATACGGGTAGGGTTTACGGTTGGTTAAAACCCGAGCCGTTGAAAGGCCAAGAGTGCACGCCGCGTCCTGCCATTTCCGGACCTATCCGCACGTATTACCATTATGCCATGATCTTCTTAGTAAATCAAGTAAAATCATTTTCGTTTCAGTTTATCCATCAACGCCTGTTCAAAATTGTGATGAAAATACTATATATATATTGAATATAATAAATGATCGCGATATACGATGGGAGTAGTACAATAAAGTGATGAGTTGAGCAGTGGACAGGTATCTGGTCCCAGGTTCCAGGTGTCCGGGAGCGGGGAATGCCATGCATGGCAAAATCGATAACCCGTTGCCGACCTGGACCGTTCCATGTCCCATTGCCTGTCCCGATCCCAAAAAGGGGGACCGCTTGACACCGCGGACACGCTGGATTAATATCTTGTCACTTTCCCAGGACCAATATTTGCAGGGCAGGAGTGTGGCAGAACAATATCGTGTGAATCGCCAGATCCGCGCGCGGGAAGTCCGATTGATCGACGAAAACGGACAACAGATCGGCATTCTTCCCCTGCGAGAGGCACTCCAGATTGCGGAAGACCGGGGGCTGGACCTCGTGGAAGTCGCGCCGCAGGCGCGACCTCCGGTATGTCGTTTACTCAACTACAAGCAGTGGTTGTATCAGCGGAAAAAGAAAGAACGCGAAGCGCGGAAACGGCACCGCTCCGGAGAACTTAAAGAGGTAAAGGTGTCCATGCGCATTTCTCAGAACGATTTAGAGGTGAAGCTCCGGCAGATCGAGCGATTTCTCAGGGATGGCGACAAGGTCAAGATTACCCTGCGTCTGAAGGGACGTGAAAAAGCGCACCGGGATATCGGATATGCGATGCTGGGTCGGATTATTGCACAGTTTCAGGATATGGCCATTGTGGAGCGGGAACCGACGGCAGAGGGCCCGAATATCACTGCCCTGATCCGTCCGCGACGGTAAACGCGTCCCGGATGATACGGTTCTGCCGTACATTCACTGCGGCCGGGAGAGGGTATCGTGCCCAAACTGAAGACCAAACGCGCAGCCGCCAAACGGTTTCGGATCACACGGCGCCGTAAGGTTATGCACTTTCGTGCCACCCGCAGTCACCTGCTGCGGAAAAAATCCGCACGGAAAAAACGCTACCTGCGTCATCCGGCGATCCTGCAATCGGGCGATGCCCGGCACGTGCGGCGCATGCTGCCGTACGGTTCGGGTTAGGGAGTGGGATTGGATAAACTGAAGCGGGAGATGAACGATGGCACGTGTCAAACGTGGTGCCAAACGGCGGTATAAACGGAAAAAGATGGCGAAGTATACGAAGGGTTTCTGGGGTAAGCGCAAGAACTGTTATCACATGATGCGCATCGCCGTCATGCGCAGCTGGTTGCACGCATACGAGGGCCGGCGTTTGCGGAAACGGCAGATGCGGCGTCTCTGGCAGATGCGCATCAATGCGGCGGTCCGCCAGCATGGCTGGAACTACAGTCAGTTCATGGGCGCATTGCGCAAGGCCGGTATCGACGTGAACCGCAAGATGCTTGCCCATCTGGCCGTTCGTGATCCGGATGCATTTGCCGCGATTGTGGCCGCTGCCCGTGCGGCGGTACAGTCTGCCCGGGTGGCATAACGGCTGCGGGATGAAAGATGGACTGGGCCCGATTCCAGCACGAGATCGAACGTATCCGTGATACAATTGCATCTGATCTTGCACGTACCCGGACGGAAGCCGATCTGCAGGCGCTGCACGTGCGCTGTTTTGGTCGACAGCAGGGGTTGTTGCGCACGTTGTCCCGGCAGATGGGCACGTTGCCTGCAGAGGTGCGTCCGCAGGCCGGACGGCTGTTTAACGATCTGAAACGGTGGATTGCGGAGGAGATCGAAAAACGGCGGCGCATCCTGCGGGAGCAGGCACAACTGCGGCAGATCGAACGTGAAAAGATCGACGTGACATTGCCCGGGCGTGTCTTTCCGGTCGGTACTGTCCATCCTGTGCAACAGATCCGTCAGGCGATCGAGGACATCTTCCGGGAAATGGGGTATGCGGTTGCGGATGGACCTGAAATCGAGACGGACTATTACAACTTTGCTGCGCTCAACTTCCCTCCCGACCATCCGGCCCGCGACATGCAGGACACGTTTTATCTGGAAGGCGGCTGGCTCCTGCGCACGCATACGTCACCGGTGCAGATCCGCGTCATGCAACGGTATCGGCCGCCGATCCGGGTGATCGTTCCCGGTAAGGTGTATCGACACGACGATCCGGACGCGTCGCATGCTCCCGTATTTCATCAGATCGAGGGTCTCGTTGTCGACCGGGGCATTCGTTTTTCCGATCTGCGGGGCACGTTACAGTATTTCCTGCGACGACTGTTCGGACCGCGGTGTCGTATGCGTTTTCGCCCGAGTTATTTTCCCTTTACGGAACCGAGCGCCGAGGTGGACATGACCTGTCTGTTGTGTGACGGCAGGGGGTGCAGCGCATGCAAACAGTCCGGCTGGCTCGAAATCCTGGGCGCCGGGATGGTCCATCCCAACGTGTTGCGTGAGTGCCGCATCGATCCGGAGGTGTACACCGGGTTTGCCTTCGGGCTCGGTCTGGAACGTCTGGCCATGCTGATGTTTCGTATCCCGGATATCCGGCTGTTCCTTCAGGGGGACGTCCGTTTCCTGTGTCAATTTCCCTCCATGGCCTGGTTTTACGGCCGCTCTGACGACCTGGATGGGGCGTGTGCATCCACTTCGCGGTGATGGTAAAGGAGCGGGCAGAGGAGGAAGGATCGGAAAAGTGACGTGAAATGACGTCATGCATCCAGACCCTCGTCCCTTCACGTCACCCGGGAAATGCATCGTTCAGGGGCCACGTATCCACAGGGTGAAAAAGTACTGGGCGGTCAGGAAATAGAGACTCAGGCTGAGCACGTCCATAATGGTGGTCACAAGCGGGCCGGCCATAACGGCCGGGTCCACGCGCATCAGCCGGCCGAGGATGGGCAGTGTGGCGCCGATGGAGCCGGCAATGGTCACCACGGCCCAGAGTGCCACACCGATGGCAACGGCCGTCACCCAGGTTTCCCCCATCCAGAGGATGCGTACGGCCATGAGCAGCGCCAGTGCCAGGCCGATCAGGGCACCCGAGCTCAATTCCCGCAGGAGTACCCGCCACCACTGGCGCGGGTGAATTTCCCCCACGGCCAATCCCCGGATGACCAGGGTGGACGATTGCGTGCCGACGTTTCCCGCTGCGCCCATGATCACCGGGATAAAAAAAGCGAGCACCAGAAACTGTTCCAGCAGATACGCATACTCGTGCATCACCCGGCTGGTCACGTTTTCGGCGATAAGCAGGGCCGTCAGCCAGCCGATCCGTTTGCGTACGATGGTCCACAGGCGCGTGTGAAAGTAGGATTCCTCCAGGGGGCCCATGGACGCCATTTTCTGAATGTCTTCCGTGGCCTCCTCTTCCAGGACGTCCATGGCGTCGTCGATCGTCACGATGCCGACCAGCCGGTCTTCACTGTCGACCACGGGCATGGCGAGCAGGTCGTACCGTTTCATCAGAAGCACGACGCTCTCCTGGTCATCTGTCGTCCGGACGGCGATGACGTTGCGATGCATGAACTGCTCCACCCGTTCGGAAGGTTCCGCGAGCAGCAGTTCCCGAAGTGAAAACACACCGACCAGATGCCGCCACTCATCGATCACGTAGATGTAGTAAATGGTTTCCTTGTCGAACTCCGTACGCCGGATGAGATCGAGGACCTGCTGTGCCCGCAAATGGGGCCGGACGGCCATATAATCCGGTGTCATGATCCGACCGGCCGAATCCGGCGGGTAGTTCAGCAGGGTCACGGCTTCCCGACGGTCCTCAGGGGTCAACAGACGAACCAGGCGGGCGACCACGGATGCGGGCATTTCTTCGAGCAGTTCCGTACGGTCGTCCGGGGCCATTTCTTCCAGGATTTCGGCGACCGTTTCATCCGTGAGTTCGTTCAGCAGCGCCTGCCGTTCATCCGTTTCCATTTCAGCGAACACGTCCGCGGCCTGATCCTTGGGTAGCAGTCGGAACAGCACGGCACGGAATTCCGCGGGGAGTTCACGCAGGATGTCCAGGATGTCGGAGGGGTGCAGTCCCCGGACGCGCGCTTTCAGAGTCCGGAAATCACGGCGTTCGAGGAGCACGCGGATATCGTCCACCCGTTCCTGCAGCACGGTGACCATCGGCATCCTCGATGCGCGGAAGTTGACTGCCGGGGCACACGGTGACCACCGGACGAGGAGGTGCTGGATATACGGGACTGTGTGGTTCAGGTGCGGCTTCAGTCGTGGTGGTCAACCCCACACTGCGAGATATCCCCACGGCTGAAGCAGCACCTGTTCCCTGCAGGTTCGGACATATGCAAAGGCAAGTAGCGTGTGGTCCCCGGCCTGGTCGAGGTTAATTTAAGTCTCTCGATGGGGCTTTTCAACACCCCCGGCGGTCTTCCGGATATAGCAGAAAAATGCATTCCGCTCGTCTTTCAGAATGCCGAGCAGCTCGTTACGGGTGCTCTTACACCATGCGATCACGTCCAGGACAACGGCCGGGTCGTCGTTGATCAGCAGGAGTACCGTGTTTGCTGCGGCCCGCCGGACGGCTTCGCCCAGACGCGCGATCGGGAGCGGACAGAGTAATCCCATCGCGTCCACCACGACGTCCGGTTGCAGGCGCATGAGTTCCTCTGCCGTGTGATCACCGGCGACCACCCGGGCGTGTGTGGGCGCGCCTGCCGGAGGTGCCCCCGTTTTCGCTTCAGTCATTCCGGAGCCCCCACTTCCAGGATGTCCATGACGCGGCCGATATCCGTCCGTTTGGCTTTTGTCCACACCACGTGAGCGGCAGCCATATCCTGAATGGCCAGTCCCGTGGAATCGAACACCGTGATCTGGTCTTCGGACGTGCGTCCCGCTTTAAGCCCCGCGACGATCTACCCGAGTTCGGCGTAAATGTGCTCGCGCCGGATCAGTCCCTCATCGACGGGGACGTTGATCTCACCGCTGTGCGCGGCCTGTTCCCAGGAATCGACCACGATCACGGCCCGGAGCAGGATGTTCGGATCGAGTTCCTGCTTGCCGGGTGCGTCCGCACCGATGGCGTTGATATGCGTCCCCGGTCGGATCGCGTCACCATGCAGCAGAGGCTTTCGGGATGGCGTGGTCGTCACGATGATGTCACACGTGTAGACGTCTTCCATACGATTCTCTCCCACGATCTCGAGCCTGAACCGATCCCGGACGTACCGGCAGAACCGATCGCGTTGCGCGGGATCGATGTCTACGGCAACGACCTCTTCCAGGGACACCACACGCAGGATCATCATCAGTTGCGTCCGCGCCTGTACGCCGCACCCGACAAAACCAACCCGCCGGCTGTCGGCACGGGCCAGGTACTTGACAGCGATTGCTCCCGCTGCGCCCGTGCGCAGCGCGGTCAGCCAGGTGCCGTCCATCACGGCGACGGGATACCCCGTCGCCGGATCGATCAGGATCAGCAGTGCCATGACCGTGGGTAAATTGCGGTCATGATTGCGCAGATGGACATTGACGATTTTCACCCCGGTTGCTTCCATGGGTTCAATATACGCGGGCATCGTGCGCAGATCGCCCTCATACTTGGGGTAAAACAGGTAACTCTTGGGCGGCATCTGGGTCTGTTGCATTCCGTGAGCCCGAAACGCCTGTTCCACCGCCACGAGAATTTCGTCCGGATCCACAAGACGTTCGATTTCCGAGCGAGATAAAATGCGCGTGCTCACGATACTCCCCCGTGTGCGGTTCTCGAATGCTGCGCTCCGTCCGGTTGTACTATCAGACGGAAGTCCTAAAATATAATACAGCAGAACGTATGCTGTGTACAAAACGATCTGGCCGGGCGGGCTGTGGACGACGGTAACGAGTTATTTGACAAACCGGTCGATCTTCTGGGCTGGTGGTCGTGCGAAGCGGATAGACTCTGTGATCGAGGTGGAACGATGATTCTTGGATGGGTGCGTTTATTATTCTGGATCGGTCTTTTCATGATCGGTTTTGGTACGTTTCGGACATGGAAGGGTTCGGAGTGGCCTCTATGGGCGGCCACAGCGGCCGGGATTGGAATGATTATCATTGCCGAGTCGTTGCTGTATGCAATCCGACGCGCAGGGGAACAGAAACGCGTCGGGATGGCATTCGGATTTTTGACTTCGCTGGTGGTGACCGGACTGGTGGCCGTTCCCATGGCGGTGTTGCCCATGACACCCGCCGTTAAGACGTATGTGGGTTCGTTCCTGTTTTTGATGATCACGTTCATCGGGCTGGTAATGGGATATCACTACCCGAACTGGTTTCACCCCATGCGGGTGATCGAGCTGGTGCGTTCGTATCATATGGGAAAGAATTACAAGATTCTGGACACCAGTGTGATCATTGACGGCCGTATTCTCGATCTCGTCGAGACGGGGTTTATTGAGGGTACACTCGTCGTCCCACGGTTCATCCTCCGGGAATTGCAATACATCGCCGATTCACCCGACCCGATTCGACGCAACCGGGGACGCCGGGGACTGGAGATCCTGCAGAAGATGCAGAAAAAAGGTAGCGTGGAAGTCGCCATCATGGAGGTGGATTACCCCGACGTCAAGGAGGTCGACCTCAAACTGATCGAACTGGCAAAACAGATCGGTGGAAAGATCATCACCAATGATTATAACTTAAATAAAGTTGCGCAGATCCACAACGTTCGTGTGCTCAATATCAATGAGCTTGCGACAGCATTGAAACCCGTCGTGCTCCCCGGAGAGACGATGAGTGTGTACATCCTGAAGGAAGGGAAAGAGTACAATCAGGGCGTGGCATATCTGGAAGACGGCACCATGGTCGTGGTGGACAACGCACGGAAGATGATCGGAAAGAATATTGAGATCACGGTGACCAGTGTGTTACAAACGTCCATGGGAAAAATGATCTTCGGCAAGTATGAAGGACCGCAACCTGGTTCTTCATCCGAATCCGCGAATCGATCATGACACTGCACACGATCACGCTGATCGGACGTCCGAACGTGGGGAAGTCGACCCTGTTTAACCGCCTGACGGGACGCCGTCAGGCGATTGTCACCCCGATCGGGGGGACGACCCGGGACCGTCGTGAAGGACGGTTCATCTGGAATGGAATGGCATATCGGTTGTTTGATACGGGGGGGCTCTTTGCCCACGAAACGGAGTTGTTCGCCGCAGAGATCCAGCGCCAGTGCGCAATGGCGATTGCGGAGAGCACGGTGGTCTGGATGATGGTGGACGCCCGGACGGGGTTGACCCCCGTAGATGTAGATCTCATGCACTGGTTGCGGTTGCAGGGGAAACCCGTCTGGATACTCGCCAACAAGATCGATGTACCGCGGCTTCAGGAGTGGGCGAGTGAGTTTTACGCACTGGGGGCCGATGCCGTATGGCCGATCAGTGCGGAAACCGGTTTCGGACTGGGCGATATGCTGGACGCACTGACCCGCACCTGGCCGAGTGTTCCGGTTGAGCAGGCGTCTCCGGACGAAACGGTGCCCCGCATTGCCGTCGTCGGTCGGCCGAATGTGGGCAAATCTTCCCTCATCAATCGTCTGCTCGGGCATGAACGGGTGATCGTCAGCCCGATTCCGGGGACGACCCGGGATGTGATCGACGTGGAATGGCGGTACGGAGACATTCACTGGGTGCTGCTGGACACGGCCGGTCATAAGAAGCGATCCCGCGCGCGCGATTGGCCGGAAAAGGTCAGTCTGATCCTGATGCGGCGTGCGCTCGAGCGTGCGGACGTAGTCTGGCTGGTTCTGGATGCGACGCTGCCGATTGCACGGCGTGATCGACAGCTCGCCGGTTGGGCGCAGCGGGCGGGTAAGGCGCTGGTCATCGTCCTGAACAAGATGGATCGGATTCCTCCCGCGAGTTATCCGACGGTACAGGACACTGTCCGCCTCTCATTCAAGTTTGTCGCATATGCCCCGATCGTGTGGATCTCGGCCCGTACCGGCATGGGAATTGAGCAACTCATTCATACGACGGTCCGGGTGTGGGAGCACTACAATTTCCGGATCCGGACCGGTGTACTGAATCGATACTTCGATGTGGCCGCACACCGTGTGGTGGCCACGGTTCGGGGACGTCCGGTGCGGTTGAAATACATTACCCAGGTGGCCGTGCGTCCACCCACGTTTGCGCTCTTCGTCAGCCGCGCGGGACGTATCCGGTCCGATCATCTGTTGCGGATCGAAAAATGGATCCGCAAACAGTATCCCTTCACAGGAACACCGATTCGCCTGGTCGTCGCAAATCCACAGCAGGCCCGGCGAGTCGCGGTGCTCCATTAACACCGTTGTGGAGAACGAATGCATGCCGGTGTTCAATTATGCATCACACGAAATGATCCTGAAGATCGTCTATTACGGCCCCGCCCTCTGTGGAAAGACGACGAATCTCCAGTTTATCTATCAGCACATTCCGGAGGATAAAAAGGGCAAGATGCTCTCTCTTGCGACGGACGCCGATCGAACGCTATTCTTCGATTTTCTGCCGATCGAACTCGGTTCGATCCAGGGATGGAAAATTCGCGTGCAGTTATACACCGTTCCCGGTCAGGTATTTTATGATGCCACCCGGCGACTGGTCTTGCGGGGCGCCGACGGTGTGGTATTTGTGGCCGATTCGCAGAAAGAAATGCTCGAGGCGAATATCGAAAGTTGGGAGAACATGAAGGAAAACCTCGCACATAACGGTCTGGACTTCTGGACCATTCCCCTGGTGATCCAGTACAACAAACGGGATCTCAAAAACATTCTGCCGGTGGAAGTGCTGAACGAGCGTCTCAATGAACGAAATGTGCCGTATTTTGAGGCGATTGCCACCGAGGGTGTCGGCGTCATGGAGACGCTGCGGGAGATCATCAAACAGACGTTGCAGACGGTTCAGTCCCGCATGGTAACCGCATCGACGTCTGCCGGTGAAGCCTCACCGCAGGAAGTTGCGACGCCCGAACCGGCCGTTGCCCAGGTCGCCGGTCCTCCCGAGGGCGGTGTGGAAGTCCCCGCCGAACCGGCCGTTGACGCGGTCGCGACGGCGGGTGCAGCGCTGGAATCGGTGGCTGCTCCGGGAGAGACAGTTTCGGCGGAGGAAGAAATGACCTTCGAAAGCCTGGATGACATCATGGAGGAACTGGAACCTGTGGAAGAGATCGTGGTTGATACGGAGGCAACCGTCCCCGCCGAGGCGTCCGCAACGCCTTCGGAACCGGCGGAGACCGCAGCACTGGATGTCGAACGCGACGTCTCCGAAACGCAGGAACGGCCCGCCGAACCGACCATTGCCCACCTGGAGCAGACGCTCCTGCAATCCCCGGAACGGGCGGTGCCCGAAGAACTGGTCGAGGACCTGACGATGGAACTGGAAGCTTCGCCGGAATCCCTGGTGACGACGGCGTTGATGCCGGAGTCGGAAGCTCCCACCGGGGTTGAACCCGCTGAAGCCGTTGCCGAATCCGCGCCGGGTGCACCGGAGGCCGCGCCGGAACATCCGCCCGATGTGGAACAGCCCGAAGTGCCCGAACGGGCGTCGATCACCATTCAACAGTGGACGCTGCACCCCGAAGTGCGCCCGGTGCAGATTGAGGTCACCCCGACGCCGTCCGGGTTTGAGATCCGTATCGCGTTCGATATCACGTTACATGTGAAGACGCATGAGCCGGAAGCATGAAATCGCGCGTGCGGTGGTCCTGCTCGATGACATGGTGAGAACCGAGGGGACGCCGCCCGATACGCGGGTCATCTATGTGCAGGGAGTCCGGCATCATAACCTGAAAGGTTTCGATCTGGCGATTCCGAAATACAGCCTGACGGTGGTGACCGGCGTCAGCGGTTCGGGGAAGTCTTCTCTCGCATTTGAAACCGTATATGCGGAAGGACAACGGCGATTCCTGGAAACCCTGTCCACATACGCCCGTCAGTTCATTCGCCAGATGGAAAAACCCGCGGTTGAGCGGATCATCGGGCTGCAGCCCGCAATTGCCATCGAACAGAGACGTGCGACCGCGCATCCGCGTTCCACTGTGGGGACGGTTACCGAGATCTACGATTATCTCCGCCTGTTGTTCACCCATGCGGGGACCATGGTATGTCCCGATTGCCGGGTCGAGGTCCAGCCGCAAACGGTGCCCGATATGGCCACGATGGTCATGCACCGTTGGGCCGGTGCGCCGGTGGCCATTGCGGCCCCGATCGTGCGCCATCGCAAGGGGGCCTACCGTCGGGAACTCGAACAGGCACGCCGTCGGGGCTATACGTGGGCGTGTATCGACGGTACATGGGTGCGTCTGGACTCGCCTCCCCGGCTTGCGCGAACCCGTCACCATACGATCGATATCGTCATCGACCGGGTGATCGTGCAGCCGGAACGTCGGAATCGCATCCTGCAGGCGCTTCAGACAGCGGTTGAGATGACCCGGGGATTCGCGCGGGTGATCCATTGGGAAACCATGGAATCCGCGTTGCTCTCCACCGCGTGCCGCTGTCCCCGGTGTGATCGCACCCTGCCGGAAATGGATCCGTTGCTGTTTGCGTTTAACAGCCCGCAGGGCGCATGTATGGTGTGTGAAGGTATGGGTCAGGTCCATCCTTCGATCGCACGGCGCTGGCGACAGTACCCCCGGTCGATCGATCAGCTGGACGCGTCCATACGCTGGGCAGTCTGGCGGGAATGGAATACAGAAGACGAACGACTGAACTGGAAAGACCGTACGGTGACCTGTCCCGCATGTGCGGGCACGCGTCTTCGGGATGAAGCGCGTTACGTCTACGTGCACGGAAAGTCGATCACCGATCTCTGCCGGATGGAGATTCAGGATCTTTACGACTGGCTGCGTCAGCAGACCTTTACGGGTATGGCGGGCGCTGTTGCGCAACGGATTCTTCCCCCCATTCTGCAGCGACTGGCGCATCTCATTGACGTCGGCCTCGGTTACCTGACCCTGGACCGGTGGACGGCGACACTCTCTACGGGAGAACTGCAACGCGTACGGTTGGCTGCCCAGACGGCACAGGACCTGCGGGGGGTACTCTACGTGCTGGACGAACCTACGGTGGGACTCCATCCGGAAGATACGGCACGGATGATCCGTGTACTCCGACAGTTGCGCGACCGGGGAAATACCGTCATCGTCGTTGAGCACGATGAGATGACCATCCGTGCGGCGGATTTCATCGTCGACCTCGGTCCCGGCGCCGGCGAACGGGGCGGTCACCTGCTGGCCGCTGCGCCCGCTGACACGTTCATACAGAAATCGACCACCCTGACCGCCCGGTATCTCCGGAAAGAAAAAGTCATTCCGCAGCGCTCCGGGTTGCCCCTGGATCGGGTCCCCTGGGTCACCGTCCGCAACATCCGCTGTCATAACATCCGGGGTGTGGACATCCGCTTCCCCGTGGGCCGGCTGATTGCGGTCACCGGAGTCTCGGGGTCGGGAAAGTCCACCCTCGTGTTCGATGTGCTGTATACCGAACTCCATCGGTGGCTCCGGAATCCCCATGCACAGCCCGAACGCTGCGAGGCCATCGAAGGGGCCCATCACTTCCGTCGAGTTGTCGTCGTGGATGCGAGTCCGATCGGACGTACCCCGCGATCCACTCCGACAACCTACATCGGTGTGATGGACGATATCCGCCGTGTATTCGCAAGCCAGCCCACCGCACGCGTCTGGGGATACGGTCCCGGCAGATTCAGTTTCAATGTGACAAGCGGGCAGTGTCCCGCCTGCCGGGGAATGGGGTATCAGCGTATCCAGATGCATTTCATGCCGGATACTTACCTGCTGTGTGAAACCTGCGGAGGGCGCCGGTACAATCCGGATACGCTGAAGGTGACCTGGCGCGGGCGCACGATCGCGGACGTGCTCGAAATGACCGCGCAGGAGGCACTGGCATTTTTTGCGCCGTTTCCCTCGATCACCCGGAAATTGCAGTATCTCTGCGATCTGGCGCTGGGGTATCTCCGTCTGGGGCAGCCCAGTCACACGCTCTCCGGAGGTGAATCACAACGGCTCAAACTCGTCCGTGAACTCGCCCGGCGCTCCGGCGGCGACACGCTCTACCTGCTGGACGAACCAACGACGGGACTCCATCCGGAAGACATCCAGCATCTGCTGCGGGTCCTCGACCGACTTGTGCGCCGGGGAGATACCGTCATCGTCATCGAGCATCACCTGGATGTCATCCGAAACGCGGATTACGTCATCGACCTCGGTCCGGGACCGGGACGCTTCGGGGGGAGTGTTGTCGTCAGCGGTCCGCCGGAGGTCATCGCACGTCATCCGAAAAGCCGTACGGGAAGATTTTTGCAACAGATACTTTAAGAATTCAAAGGCAAAAACCATTCAATATTCGCCGCCCATATGCGTGGATCGAGGCCGCGCATTTACTGCAAGTTCGTATGGTGTACGGGGCCAATAGATGGGAATTTCGATACGAAAATGCTGTGAATAAACAGATTGGATGGATGAAAGAATAGAAAAGAAACTGGACGAAAAAGGCGAAACAATTCAACAAAACTTACAGCAAATTTTGTGCGATTTTCCCGGACTGATCGCTACCATCGCAGATGTGAATGCATACCTGCCGACACAGCCCACAAAAGAAATTTTTATTCCATACGGAAACGCTGCGCAACAGAACTGAAAGTCAATGTCGCGGGTTTTGCAAATTCAATAATATTAGAGTATAGAGATGAAAATAGTATTATTCGGCGGGCGTGTTCAGGAGGTTTAAATGTCCAGGTTGCGAAACTCCAGTGCGTGCGTCAGGATGAATTCGCGACGGGGTTCCACCTGTTCGCCCATCAAAATGGCAAAGACCTGATCGGCTTCCATGGCATCCTCGATGGTGACCTGCAGGAGGGTGCGGGTTTCGGGATTCATGGTCGTTTCCCAGAGCTGGTCGGGATTCATTTCTCCCAGTCCCTTGAACCGCGTGATGGTGATCCCCTTACGTCCGCGCGTTTCCAGCGCGTCGTACAGTTCCAACCAGGAGGTATACGTCTCCACCGGTCCGTGATCCATACGGATCTCGTAAGTGGATGCACGGGTCACTTTGGGATGGGCATCGTATGCTTCCACGATGGCCACGTATTCCGGTGAATCGATGAGATCCCAGTCGATCGTGCGACCGTGCACCCCTTTCTCCAGAGATCGGATGAAGAGCCGTGCGGTGCCGTGCTCGGGATCTCGGGTTTGTGCAGTGATTTCGTATCCGGCACGTTCGATGAGTACAGCGAGTTGCTCCAGACGGTGCGGATCGATCAGCGATTCCCGATCAGCATACCCGTACAGCACGAGCTGGTGAATGAGGTCGCGGGGATAGCCCTTCCGTTCCAGACGGGCAAACCAGTGCAGCACTGTCAGGAGGTCGACCATTTCTCGATGCAGTTGACGGGTGGGATACGGCTGCCCATCAATCTGCACCTGGGCGCGTTCAAGTGCGGATTGCAGCAACAACCGGTGCAATTCGCGATCGTCTTTCACGTAAAACTCTTTGCGTCCCTTTTTCACGCGGTACAACGGAGGCTGAGCAATGTAGAGGTGACCGCGTTCGATGAGCCACGGCATCTGGCGGAAGAAAAACGTCAGCAGCAGCGTGCGGATGTGGCTGCCGTCAATATCGGCGTCCGCCATGATGATAACCTTATGGTAGCGCAGGCGGCGCAGGTCATAGTCATCCGGGCCGGTACCGGCACCGAGCGCTTCGATGATCGCCACGATTTCGTCGTTCGAAAGGACCTTTTCGAGGCGTGCTTTTTCGACGTTCAGGATTTTGCCCTTTAGCGGGAGCACGGCTTGAAATCGGCGGTCGCGTCCCTGTTTGGCCGAACCGCCGGCCGATTCTCCCTCCACGATGAACAGTTCACACTTCCGCGGGTCCCGTTCCTGACAGTCCGCGAGTTTTCCCGGCAGGCTGGTGCCATCCAGTGCGCTTTTGCGCCGCACGAGTTCTTTGGCGCGTTGCGCAGCCAGACGTGCCCGTGCGGCCTCGATCGATTTTTCCACGATCGCACGGGCAATGTCTGGATGCTCTTCCAGGAACCGCGTCATGGCATCGTAAGTAATGCCTTCGACGATGCCCTTGACTTCCGGATTCCCCAGACGGGTCTTGGTCTGTCCTTCAAACTGTGGGCGCATCTCGTTCGGGATCCATACGGACACGATGGCGACCAGACCTTCGCGAATGTCATCGCCGGTCAGGGTGTCCAGTTTTTTCGGCAGCAGGTTTTCGCGCTGCGCGTACTGCTGCACCGCGCGGGTCACTGCCGAGCGGAATCCGGCCACGTGGGTGCCGCCGTCGCGCGTATGAATCGAGTTCGCATATGAAAAGATCTGTTCCTGATAACTCTGCGTGTATTGCAATGCGATTTCGACGATTACACCGTCCCGGTTGCCCTGAATGGCGATCGGTTCGGGGTGCAGGACTTTGCGTCCACGATTGAACTCTCTGAGAAACTCGACGATACCACCCGTGTATTGAAACACCTGCGAGCGTTCCGTGCGTTCATCCATGAGTTCGAGTTTCAGGCCGCCGTTGAGGAACGCGAGTTCACGCAGGCGGTGCGCAATGGTATCAAAACTGAACTCGGTGGTTTCCCGAAAGATCCGGGGATCGGGTTTAAAACGGACCTTCGTACCCCGACGCTCGGTCTTTCCAATGACTTTCAGATCATGCACGGGTATGCCGCGACGGTACTTCTGGTAATACACATTGCCGTCGCGCCAGATTTCGAGTTCCAGCCATTCGGACAACGCGTTGACCACAGATACACCGACGCCGTGCAGTCCGCCGGAGACTTTATAGGCCGTGCTGCCGAACTTCCCGCCGGCGTGCAGATGCGTCATCACGACTTCAGCGGCGGGACGGCCGATCTCCGGATGCACATCCACGGGGATGCCGCGGCCGTTATCGATAACAGAGACACTGCCATCCACGTGCAGCACGACCTGAATCTCGGTACAGTATCCGGCCTGTGCCTCATCGACGCTATTGTCGATGACTTCAAACACGAGATGGTGCAGTCCCCGGCTGTCGGTACTTCCGATATACATTGCCGGGCGTTCACGGACCGGTTCCAGGCCTTTCAGAACCTTGATCTGTTCGGCCGTGTATGTCGTTTCGGGAACCGTGTGGTGGACCGCAGTCGATGCGGTCGATCGGACGGAACGTTTTTGTGCCATATGCACTTTCCCCGATTCCGGTAATTGTAATAAGTATTCCTTCCGGGTGGGATGCACGCGCCACCTGGTGCTTGACCACCGTTCAGTCACGGTGAGACGCTTTTCAATTGCTGTCGCAGACGGTATCCAACCTCAAACGTTGTGGAATCTTCACCCTTGCGTCATGTAATCATATATTCGAACAGCCCATATTGCAAGCGAGCGTTCATTCGTTTTCCGCGTCCAGCATGGGTATACGCACGCCCTTCGTACGCGCGGCTTCAATGGCGCGCGGGTATCCCGCATCCGCGTGACGCATGATCGCCGTTCCGGGATCCGTGGTCAGGACGTGTTCCACCCGCCAGGCGCCGTCATCCGTTCCGTCGGCGACGACGACCATTCCGGCGTGAATGGAGTACCCGATGCCGACGCCGCCGCCGTGGTGGACCGCCACCCAGGATGCACCGGAGACGGCATTGAGCAGTGCGTTCAGGATTGGCCAGTCGGCGATCGCGTCCGATCCGTCGCGCATCCCTTCGGTTTCTCGATTTGGTGATGCCACCGATCCGCCGTCCAGGTGGTCTCGACCGATCACGATCGGCGCACGCAGTTCGCCTTTTCGTACCATTTCGTTTATGCGGAGTCCGAATTCCGCACGTTCACCATAGCCGAGCCAGCAGATCCGCGCGGGGAGTCCCTGGAACTTAACGCGTTGTTGTGCCAGCGGGATCCATCGATGCAGGATGGGGTCGTCCGGGAACAACTCGAGCACGGCCCGGTCCGTCTTGTAGATGTCTTCCGGATCACCGGAAAGCGCAACCCAGCGAAACGGTCCGCGTCCCTCACAAAACATGGGACGGATATACGCCTGAACGAACCCGGGGTATGCGAAGGCGTCCCGGAATCCCGCTTTTAGTGCCTGGCCACGCAGGTTGTTTCCGTAATCAAACACGACCGCACCCCGTTTATGCATTTCGACCATTGCCGCGCAGTGACGCACCATCGCGTCATAGGCCATCTGCACGTATCGATCCGGATCCGTCTGGCGCAGTCGAAGGGCTTCTTCGTACGCCACCTGGTCAGGCACGTAGCCGTTCAGGGCATCGTGCGCCGAGGTCTGATCCGTGACCACGTCCGGAATGATCCCCCGACGGACGAGTTCCGGATAGACCGTCGCAGCATTGCCGAGCAGGCCGATAGACAGGGGGACTTTTTTCCGGACGGCGTCTTCGGCCCAGCGCAAGGCGGTGTCCAGATTGTCCGTCCATTGATCCAGATATCCGGTGGCGATACGCCGTTGAATGCGGTCCGGGTCGACTTCGACCGCGATCATCACTCCACCGTTCATCGTGCATGCGAGCGGTTGCGCACCGCCCATTCCGCCGAGGCCGGCGGTCAACACGAGTTTTCCCCGCAGTGTCCCATCAAAATGGGTGCGGGCAACGGCGGCCAGTGTTTCAAATGTGCCCTGCAGAATCCCCTGTGTGCCGATGTAGATCCAGCTGCCCGCAGTCATCTGACCGAACATGATGAGGCCCTTTGCTTCCAGCTCCCAGAAGTGTTCCCAGGTCGCCCATTTTGGAACGAGCAGGGAACTGGCAATGATCACACGGGGTGCGCGTTCATGGGTACGGAAGATACCGACGGGTTTGCCGGACTGGACGAGCAGGGTTTCATCGTTTTCGAGCGTCAGCAGACACGCGATGATCCGCTCAAAACATGCCCAGTTGCGGGCGGCTTTGCCGGTACCGCCGTAGACAATGAGTTCTTCCGGTTTTTCGGCCACCTCGGGATCGACGTTGTTTATCAACATACGCAGGGCGGCTTCCTGATGCCAACCTTTACAGTGCAGGGTCGATCCCCGGGGTGCACGAATGGGTTTTCGGGTGAGGAGTGCGACCGTTTCAGATGCGGAAACCACCATGGTTGCATCTCCTGATGCCCCGGGGCGGATATATGGAATTCCCCGGGGACGATAGAAATTGTTGCACCGGGGTTCTGATCACCCGGCGTTGCACGGAAGCCCATGTTCATTATACCAGGCCCGGATACCGTGTGCACTGCGCGCGCATGGATGACCCGACACCCGGGACCGGAGGACCGATGGCCACCGGCATACCGGTGGATCCGGTGGTGCGCATGTCCCATCGCCTGTCCCGATCCCAGAGTCGTAAATTTTGACAACGGATAGGAAACCAATATGATTATGTGCATAAAGGAGTGGATGGATGGCAGGCGCGGAGCGACATATGGTCGTACGTTTTCGCGGTGTACGGGGTAGTCACCCGGTGCCCGGGCCGCGCACCGTACGGTACGGAGGCAATACGTCGTGTGTGGAAGTCCAGATCGAGCACTACCGGATCGTGTTCGATGCCGGTACGGGCATCATTTCCCTCGGTGACGAGTTGCTGCGCCACCATGTGAACTCCCACAGCGAGCCGCTGCAACGGGAACCCATCGTGTTGACCATTTTCTTCAGTCACACCCATTACGATCACACGCAGGGGTTGCCGTTTTTCAAACCGATCTTTCTGCCGAGCACAACCTGTTTCCTGTTCGGTCCCAAGATGCTGGAACACCCCTTTGAGGAGGGGCTGCGTCGTGCGATGGTCTCCCCCTATTTTCCCGTGAACCTGGAGGATCTCCAGTCCGTACGGGTCATACGCAGTGTCAAACCGAGCGAGGTCATCGTGTTTCCGGAGGGGTCGATCTACCCGGAAGTGTACAATGTGTATCGCGAACGACATCTATATGAGACAGCGCCGATCAAGGTATGGGTGGGCCACTCCCTCGGGCATCCGGATGGCGGGGTGTATATGTATCGTCTGGAGTATCAGGGCAGGTCCGTGGTATATGTTACGGACACGGAGGGGTATGTGGGGGGTGACCGGCGGGTGATCCAGTTCGCCCGCAATGCGGACGTGTTGATTCACGATTCTCAGTACCTGCCGGATGACTATCTCTGTGAAGTCTATCCGGTCCAGGGGTTCGGCCACAGCACCTGTGAGATGGCTGCGGATGTGGCCCGCCAGGCAGGTGTGCGCCAACTCGTGTTGTACCATTATGATCCACAGTACGATGACAACCAGATCGATCGTATGGTTGAACTCGCTCGCAAGATCTTTCCCGCCACAGTCGGTGCCCATGAGGGCCTCGTGCTGGAGGTATAGCCGTTTTGTGGCGACCGGAGGGAGGGGACAGGGGGTTCGCTCGCGCGGTTCATTACGGGTCTCCGAACGTACCGATCTCGCCCACCATTCGATATACGAAAACGCTGTGACGGCAATAGCTGAAAGATGATCCCGCGATTGGGACAGGCAATGGGACAGGGGATGCACCGGA
>CAZIRO010000003.1:0-45298 GCA_964541595.1 uncultured Acidobacteriota bacterium | reverse complement strand
GGACGGTTGCGTCTCTTCCAGAGTATCCTGCGCGGTCGGCCCCGGATTGAACCGACGATGCCGGAATCGTTCCGCGTGCTGGTCAAAGAACTTCAGAGTCTGGCACTCGATGTTGAACTCATCTTTGTGGAAGAAGACGAAGAAGAATAAATCTTTCATTTGAAAAATGGAGGCGTTGCCTTGGTGGCCACCATTTTTCCGCCTACGGAAAAGCCCAAAAAGGCACGGAATATCAACGATATCGTTGCCATCCGGATCGGTCTGGCGTCTCCGGAAAAGATCCGGAGCTGGTCGTACGGTGAGGTCAAAAAACCGGAGACCATCAATTACCGGACATTCAAACCGGAACGGGATGGTCTGTTCTGTGCGCGCATTTTCGGACCGATCAACGATTACGAGTGCCTGTGCGGACGGTACCGGAAACTCAAATACAAAGGGGTCGTATGCGAAAAGTGCGGCGTTGAAGTGACCGAAAAACGCGTACGGCGTGAACGGATGGGACACATCGAACTCGCTGCGCCGGTTGCGCATATCTGGTACGTACGGAATGTACCCAGTCGGATGGGACTGTTGCTCGGTCTGTCGATGCGGGACCTTGAGCGTGTCATTTACTATGAATCTTACATCGTTGTCGATCCAGGAGACGTGCCGGATCTCGAACAGGGCCAGTTGTTGACCCAGGAAGAATATCGTGAACTGCGGCAGCAGTACGGCGACCGGTTCGTGGCCAAGATGGGTGCGGAGGGGATTCGCGATATCCTGCGCCAGCTCGACCTGCAGCAACTGGCCCGTGAACTGCGCGAGGAGATGAAGACCTCGACTTCTCGACAGAAACGCATGAAAGCGGTCAAGCGACTGCGCGTGGTGGAAGCATTCCTCAAATCCGGACAGAAACCGGAATGGATGGTTCTGGAAGTCATTCCCGTACTGCCGCCCGAACTGCGCCCCCTGGTTCCCCTTGAAGGCGGACGGTTCGCCACATCGGATCTCAATGACCTCTACCGACGGGTGATCAACCGCAACAACCGGCTGAAGAAACTGATCGAGTTACGTGCACCAGACGTCATCATCCGGAATGAAAAACGGATGCTCCAGGAAGCCGTGGATGCGCTGTTCGACAACAGTCGACGTACACGTGCGATGAAAACGGCGCAGCGCCGACCGTTAAAGTCGCTGAGTGATAACCTGAAAGGCAAACATGGCCGGTTCCGTCAGAACCTGCTGGGGAAACGTGTGGACTTCTCCGGACGCGCTGTGATCGTTGTCGGTCCGGAACTGCGTCTCTGGCAGTGTGCACTGCCCAAGAAGATGGCATTGGAATTGTTCAAACCGTTCGTATACCACCAGTTGGAAAAGGACGGGGTAATCGAACTCGTGCGCCGCGCCAAGGAATTCGTGCAGCAGGAGCGCCCGCAGGTGTGGGATGCGCTGGAGAAAGTTATCCAGGACCATCCGGTTTTGCTGAACCGCGCGCCCACGCTGCACCGGTTGAGCATTCAGGCGTTCCAGCCGATCCTCATCGACGAAAAAGCCATTCGGATTCATCCGCTCGTGTGCACGGCCTATAATGCGGACTTCGATGGCGATCAGATGGGGGTGCACGTCCCCATTTCGCCGGAGGCCCAGATCGAAGCGGCCACCCTCATGCTCGCCTCGAACAATATTCTGTCCCCCGCGCATGGACGGCCCCTTGCGTCACCGACGCAGGATATGGTGCTCGGGATCTACTATCTGACCGTTCGCCGGGATGACGGTAACACCCCCCCGCGGCTGTATTTCGGATCTTCCGAAGAGGTACTGATGGCATATGAACAGGGTGCCGTGCGGGTGCATACACCGATCCGGTTCCGATTCACCGGTTTGCTGATCGATACGGAGTCCCAGGGCAATATCCAGGATATCGTGTACTGTTACAAACGGGAAGTGCACAACGAGTGGGTCCATACCACGGTCGGGCGTGTGTTGTTCCATGCTGCATTCCCCGAAGGAGTGCGTTTGTTCATTAACGGCGTGTTGAAGAAAAAGGGCATCGCCTCCCTCGTGCACTTCGTCTATCTGCGTTACGGGATGCGCAAGACCGTAGAATTCCTCGACGTTCTGAAAGACGTCGGGTTTTACTACGCGACACGCGCCGGGATTTCGATGGGTGTGTTCGATGACCTCGTGATCCCGAAGAAAAAATGGGCAATCATCGAGAAGGCACGCGCGGAAGTGCAACGCGTCGAGGAACGCTACCTGCGGGGTGAGATGAATCACCGTGAAAAGTACAATCACGTCGTCGCTATCTGGTCACGGGTAACGGACGAGGTAACCCAGGAGATGATCGAAGAGATGCGCGCACAGAGTGCGCAGGACGAGGTCAATCCGGTTTATATCATGGTCGATTCCGGTGCACGCGGTTCCGAAGTGCAGATCCGGCAGCTCGCGGGTATGCGCGGACTGATGACGAAACCTTCCGGTGAGATCATTGAAACGCCGATCACTTCCAACTTCCGGGAAGGGCTCTCCGTGCTGGAATACTTCATTTCCACGCACGGCGCACGTAAGGGACTGGCCGATACCGCCCTGAAGACCGCCGATGCCGGATACCTGACACGCCGCCTGGTGGATGTCGCTCAGGATGTCTACGTGACCGAACACGACTGTGGTACCATGGAGGGGATTTACGTTGAACCGATCATTGAAAGCGGTGAAATCGTTGAACCCCTGCGCGAGCGGATCGTGGGCAGGATCGCCGCGGAAGATATCCGGGACCCCGTCACCGGAGAGATCCTTGTAACCGCCAACCAGATGATCGACGAAGAGAGTGCATTTCAGATCGAGGAGGCCGGCATTGACCGTGTGAAGATCCGGTCCGTGCTGACCTGCCAGAGTCGTCGCGGTGTCTGTGCGATGTGTTTCGGGCGCGATCTGGCGAACGGCCAGCTGGTCAGGATCGGCACTCCCGTGGGGATCATCGCCGCGCAATCGATCGGAGAACCCGGTACCCAGTTGACAATGCGGACGTTCCATATCGGTGGCGCCGCGGGTCGTATCGGTGAAGTGTCGCAACACCGTGCGCGGCATGCAGGGATCGTACAGTACCGGGGTCTGGACACGCTCATCAACAAGGAGGGCCAGCGGATCGCCATTAACCGCAATGGGCAGGTCGTGATCATCGATATGGACGGACGCGAGCGGGAACGGTATTCGGTGGTATACGGTGCACGTGTCCTCGTGGAGGACGGTCAACTCGTGGAGCCGGGCACCATTCTCGTTGAATGGGACCCGTACGCTTCCGTCATCCTCTCCGAATACGCGGGTACGGTACGATTTCGGGACATTCGTCTGGGTGAGACGGTCCAGGAAGAGATCGACGAGATCACAAAGAACCGGGAACTCGTTGTCGTGGACTTTGCCGTCGGCAAACACGTGATGAAACCATCGATTGAAATCGTGGATAGTGACGGCAATGTGGTCGGTACATACCTGATGCCGACCGGCGCGCACCTCACAGTGGAGGAAGGACAGAAGGTCGCTCCCGGGGATGTGCTCGCGAAGATTCCGCGAGAAACCACCAAGACAAAAGACATTACGGGAGGCCTGCCGCGGGTGGAAGCGCTGTTCGAGGCCCGTAAGCCGCAGGAACCCGCCGTAATTGCGGAAATCGACGGTATCGTCCGATATGAGGGAATCAACGAGAAGGGACAGCGTATCCTGCGTGTGGAAGGCGCAGGCGGAATCTCCAAAGAGTACGTCCTGCCGCGGGGTGCACACGTGATCGTGCGAGATGGTGACCGTGTGAAAGCCGGTGAACCCCTGATGGAGGGCCCGATCAATCCGATGGATATCCTGAGCGTGCTCGGTGAACGGGAGCTGGAAAAATACCTCCTGAACGAGATTCAACAGGTATACCGATCCCAGGGTGTCAGCATCAACGACAAGTACATCGAGATCATCATCCGGCAGATGACCCGGTGGGTACGGGTCACGGACGTGGGCGACACGGACTTCCTGTATCGGGAAGTGGTCGATAAGTTCCGGTTTATGGACGTCAACGCGGAAGTCGAAGCCCGCGGCGGTCGACCGGCACGGGGTGAACCGGTATTGCTCGGTATCACGCGCGCGGCGCTGAGTACGGATAGCTGGATCTCGGCCGCGTCGTTCCAGGAAACCACCCGCGTGTTGACAGAAGCGGCCATTCGTGGCAGCGTCGATTACCTGTACGGGTTGAAGGAGAACGTCATCGTCGGCCGTCTCGTCCCGTCCGGTACGGGGAACCCGTATTACCGCCAGGTGAAGATCGAAAAGGATACGACTGTCGAGGAACGGCTGTTACCTGCGCAGTATCAGGAACCCCCCCGCGAGTTTGCATTGCCCAAGATCGGCGGTGAAGAAAAGTAACGGTTGACCCCACGTCCCGGGGAACGGGGTGAACGGTCGTGTAGCGCGGCCCGCATGAGCAGTGCAGGTGCCGTTCACTCCGGTTCTCCGGCTTCTGTCCATTGCCATCGCTTCCGGATGAGATACGCTGCGACCGGTAAGTCCTCCGGGTAGGTGATCTTCACATTCCATCGGTCGCCCTCCACCGTATCGACCGGATACCCGGCGTGTTCAACCAGTGCTGCGTCGTCCGGGAATGTCCCCGCATTTCCGGCACGTGCGAATGCCGTGCGCAACACCCCCAGACGGAACGCCTGGGGGGTCTGGACGGCCACCAGGTGACGACGGTCCAGGGTATATTCGACCTGACCGGTGTCGGTGACGGATTTGATCGTGTCCGTGACGGGGACCACCGGCACGACGGCTACGCTGCCCTGCGCGATCGTGGCAACCACCCGCTGGATCAACGCGGGGGACACGTTCGGGCGGGCGGCATCGTGGATCAGGACAACGGCGTCATCCGGTTGATCGGCAAGGGCGCGTATCCCCAGACGCACACTGTCCGTTCGTTCGGGACCCCCCGCCACCCATTGCGTGCGACACGGCGGGGTAAACCTGCACGCAATGGCTTCCCGTGCGGCGGTCGAGGTGTATGGGGGATATACGATGACCCAGGACGTCCAGTTCGGCCATTCCGCGAGTGCCCGGCACGTCCATACCAGCATGGGCTGGCCGACGAGCGGGACCCATGCTTTGGGTTGTGCCCCGCCGAGCCGACGTCCCTGACCGGCGGCAACGATGATCCCGTGCACCGACATGGGCAGCGATGCGCGATTGCGGATGCCGGATTGCGGATTTCGAATATGCATCATACCCATTCAGCGGTGGTTGCTCAAATGAATTGGCGCAAAAAGTGCCGGAATGTGACAGGATAACACAGGTCACTGCGGTACCTTTTCTCTCGTCACTTCGCTTCGGGAACGCACCATGCCCATTCCCTCACCATCCGATGCGCTGTAAATACCGCAGAAGCGCATCATTGAACGCGTCCGGCTGTTCCATATTCGACAGGTGCGCGGCATCCGCAATGGATACGAATTCCGCATCGCGGATGCGATGCGCCATTTCCCGCATTGCGTCCGGCGGCGTGAGCGGATCCTGTGCGCCCGCAATGACGAGAACCGGAAAGGGGAACTCCTCGAGCAGTGGGGTGGCATCCGGTCGATCGGCCATCGCCCAGAGTGCCTGAATGATACCCATCGGCGAGGCTCGCTGCATCAGATCCCGCACGGTTTCGACCAGTTGGGGACGTGTTTGCCGTGTCGATGCGGTCAGAAATCGGTCAAGGTGTGCGGCGATGACCGGTTCCGGTGAACGCGCCCGTCGGACATCCGCGATCATCTGCATGCGTCGCTTGCGGGTCTCTTCCGTATCCGCCGATGCACGCGTATTGGCCAGGACGAGTCCTGCAAATCGTTCGGGCAGGATTCGATATAGCGCAAACGCCACATACCCTCCCATACTGAGGCCCACAAAGACGGCTTTCGGAATGCGCAGTTCGTCCAGTATGGCGCGGATATATTGCGCATAATCCGTCATTGTGGGAGGGAAGTTGAACGGTGGCGTGGCGCCGAACCCCGGGTAATCCACCACGACCGTGGGTACTCCCGAGGCTGTGAGATATGCGATCTGGGGTTGCCACATCCAGCGGTTCATCGGAAACGCGTGTAAGAATACGACGGTCGTTCGAGGAATGGCAATGTCAAAACCGACGGATTCCGGAATGCGACGTTTCTGCATCGAAATCGCCCCCCGAAGTGGTGTGGCGGTTTTCCATGATATGTCACCCATTATATATCATGCAGGCGCAAAAACACAGCAGGATAGCGGTAATGGAGAATGGGAGACGGAAGACGGGAGACGGGAGACCGGAGACGGGAGACCGGAGACGGGCATCTTATGGGTCGGGGATAGCGCATGGCCGATAGGGCACCCGTGGGGGTGCATCCCCTGTCCCGATCCCGCGAATGAACTGAAATCGGGACAGGAAATGGGACACCGTGGGTCCCCATGCGGTCATGCACTATCCCCAGCCCATGAGATGCTGGTCTTTCTGAGACCCGACACCCGGGACCTGAGACCGGTGGCTACCGGCACACCTGTGGATCCTGTGGTTCTCATGTCCCATTTCCCGTCCCGATTTCACCAAAGAATCTTTGACAAATCGAAAGCAGAGAAATATACTTTGCTGATCTGCACATACCAGCATGCAGTGGTGTACTGCATGGGAGGGGTTGCATGGCACAGCCAACGGGACCAGGGGGTGGTAAGCGTCCCGCCCAGAAGAAGGTGTTTCGACCACCTGGGGGCTATCCGGCAGCCGGAAACCCGCAATTCGGATTCCACAGTCTGGTCCGCCAGGCTATCGACACCCGCAAGCCCATTCTGCTGGAGATGATGTCCGGCGAAACCCTGCAGGTGGTGCTGCTCCGGGAGGATCAGTTCACCATTACCGTTTTACTGCGCGACGAGATTCGTATTGTATACAAACACGCGATCAAGCAGTTGATTTTTACTAAAGAATAGTCACCTGTATGTTTTTCCCGTGCGTGTGTCGTTCACAGCAGACGCCGAAAGATTGACCAGGTCGTCCACAGCAGTTTCCATCGCGTCTGCCAGGACAACGTGCGTATACTCTCCACATGGCGGAATGCGGGCAGAAGAACCCATTGGGTGTGAAGATGGCGTAAGGACTCGAACAGGTGGCGGCCTTCGTATACGGGAATGAAGGGGTCGTCCGGGCTGTGCAGGATCCATATCGGCGTGGGCCAGGTGTCCGGGACGTCCCGTGCGGGTGACAGAGCACGCAGGAAATGGCGCAAATCCGCGGGTACTGTCGCACACCACTTGCGGACGTCGGCTTCCCGGGATGCCCGGTGCAATGTGCGAAGGCTGTTCGAGATTTCAGACGGCGTCCACCCGTGCTGATCCCCCCACATGCGCAGGGCAGCCTGTAATCGATTCCGGACAGCCGGATTCGGACCGGGGTGTTCCCGCGTTCCCAGGATGCCGATCATGATCATCCGACAGGCGTCTGCATAAGTACCGACGAGCACGATGCCGGTCAAATGGCGCCACTGCGGAAACATCCATACGGTCCGAAGCGCCGGACCACCACCCACGCTGATCCCGAGCAGCACCCAGGCGTCGCAATCCCGATCCGCCCGTGCATAGACCCTGCGCAGTCGCCGGAAGATGGCGGGATCCAGTCGGAATTGCGCGAGTTCCTCGACGTGCGGAACGTATACGGACACACCCAGCCAGGCGATCCATCGGGCGAGTTCCTGCAAACGGGGATCGTGCCGTCCGTCCGGTGTCAGGCCGTGCACGACCACCATGCAGGCACGTCGGTAGGTCGGTATCGTCGGAAACCAGAGGTCCGTGGAATATGCGTGTTGTATCGTGAGTGTGTGTTTGCCGACCGGCAAAACCGAACTATCCGGACGATGCGGGTCGAAATACCGCAGTGCATTCCATGTTGCCAGCACACGCGGACTGTAAATGTGTACCACCCCGTAGATCAACACACTGGCCAGCAGGAGAACCCACCCGGTACGGCCGGTGTGCACCCTGTCCCTCCCGAACGTCACTCCTCTCGATGATCCTGCGATGCATCACGTCGACCATCCCCGGGTTTGGGTATCAGTTCGAGTTCAAGGATCAACCGTACCTTTCGCTGCCCACGCTGGTCGGGGATGGCGACCTTCAATACCCGCGTGAACCGTTTGGACGTTTCCGATCCGTGCAGTTCCAGATCGATCCAGAGATCCCGGAACTGTGCAATGTCCGACGGGTGCAAACGGATCTTCACCTGTTTTTTTACAGTGGGAACGGGTCGCGGCAGAACAGCGTTCTGTATGAGTTCTTCCAGGCGGTCCGTGGCGTCGCGCACGTGCCGACGCTGTGCTCCTCCTTCCGGAGACGGGCGCGAGAGCGCGGCCGCGCGCAGCCGTTCCAGTTCTTTTTCGATATCGGTGATCGAGGGAACGGCGACTTTTTTGACCACAAACGTTTCTGTGGACGCGGTGGACTCGGCCGGAGCAAACTCAACGCGTTCCCGTTCGGCTTCCTGAACGAGCGCTGCGGGCGTCAGTGCCGGGGACGCCTGTGGCGAGAGGGACAGCGCACCGGCGCCCGCCGATCCGGTGGATGGCTCGGGAGGCGGTGGGATGAACTTCGGTGATGGCGTTTGCGAATGAGATGGGGACGGACGCAGGGGCACCGTGGTGCGTGCCGTTTGCGTATGTTCCTCCAGGCGTTTTCGTACTGAGACAAGTGTTAATTTTGCAATCGCCTTCAGGGTTTCAAATACGCCAACACCCTGAATGGCGATCGCTTCAAAATAGGGAAACTGGCGCGGATTCAATACCCGGTTCAGCGTTTCTACATCTTCGACATTGTGCAGGTCCCGTTTATTGTATTGAAACACAAGGGGTACGGTGTCCGGATCGATTTCCAGGGCACGCAGATTGTCCCGCATGTTCTGTAAACTTTCGATATTGGCTTCCATCATCGGGCGCTGTGAATCCGCCACAAAGACCAATCCGTCCACGCCCCGCAGGACGAGTTTTCGTGTGCTGTTGTAAAATACCTGTCCCGGTACCGTGTACAACTGAAACCGGGTCCGGAACCCGGAGATCATACCCACTTCCAGGGGCAGCAGGTCAAAAAACAGTGTACGGTCCGCCTCTGTCTCCAGGGAAACCATTTCACCCCGGGATCGGGGGTGTGTATGTCGGTATATCCATTCGAGGTTTGTGGTTTTTCCGCTCAATCCCGGGCCGTAATACACGATTTTAGCGACCATCTGGCGCGTTGCGGTGTGAATAAATACCATCAAAAGCCCCCTTGAACCCGGGATGTCCGGAGTTCCGTATCCGTAGACCCGTGTGTGCTGATCCGCCGGTGGGTCTCGATTTGAACGGAATCCTACTTTATAATAGAATCATTCCATTCAGAACGCAATTGTGCGGGAGACTGGGGGCGGGGACACGGTTTTCGGATGGCGCAGGTGAGGCGACCTGTTTCACCCGCGCCATCCACGGGTTTTCCTGGCTGTGGGCAAAAACCGCACGTACGTTTTTGATGCAACCGAAACCGCAAGAGACATGGGAGCCGGAATGACGGGAAACGCCGTGGCGCAAGAGGAACAGACGCTCACACGTCTTTTGGAATATGTCCGGCGGTTGATCCGCAAGCATCGTCAACTGGAAGAAGAAAATCGCATGTTACATGAACGGCTGCGCGAGGTTGAAGACCGGCTGACAACGCTGGAAGCCGAGAACCGGCGATTACGGGTCGCACTGGATCAACTTGAAGCCGAACGCCAGGCCATCCGCATGCAGGTGAGCGATCTCATTGCCGAACTCGAGAGTCTGGAACTGGAATCATAAGGGCCAGGGACCATCGCAAACCGCTGATCGTCCGGAACACTATCGAGTCACGGAGATCCCATGGCCGTTCGCGTTCAGGTGCTCGGCACAACATTGCATTTGCGCACGAATATTCCCCGTGACGTCCTCATGCAGATCGTGCGGGATGTGGAGACACGGGCGCGTCAGATCATGGAACTCACACGTGAAACCAATCGTTTACACGTATTGCTGATCACTGCACTCAACCTGGCGCTGGAATTATACGAAACCCGTCAGACCTACCGGGCGTTATCGCAAACGGCGGGCAATATCCTGCAGGAACTGGAAGCCTGTCTGGGCGAGGAAGGTCGTGTGGACATCCTCACTTCGAGTGCGGATGAACCGAATGTGGCGGATGAAACGCCACCGCCGATGGAATCCACGAACGGCGACGATTCTGCGTCAGCGGGCTGACGTGATTTTTGTTGCGGTCTTCCGGTATGCCCTGATTTTCGGATGGATTGCGGCTGCTGTTGCATTGCCCGCTGGATGGTCTGCATCTCCCCGTGTGCGCGCTGCACTTGTGGCAGACCAGACGGCCGCCGTGCCCGGATCCTCACTGCGTCTCGGGGTCTGGTTCCGCATTCCGGACGGCTGGCATATATACTGGCGCAACAGCGGCGAATCCGGTTTGCCCACACGGATACGGGTCAGCCTCCCGAACGGGTGGCGTGCCGGTCCATGGATCTGGCCGGGCCCGCAGGAGTTCACCGATCCGGGTGGACTGCGCACGTATGGATATGACCGGGAGGTCCTGATCTGGCGAACCGTACACGTGCCGTCCCATGCACGACCGGGCACCCGGGTACGCATCCGGGGAGTGGTGCAGTGGTTGCAATGTGCGCGCGTATGCATTCCCGGAAAGGCCGAGGTCACACTGGCATTGCCCGTACGCCTGCGGGCACGGTCTTCGCCGGAGGTTTCACTGTGGGATCGATTTGCCCACCGTCGTCCGCGCACACTTCAGGAGTTTCCGGGACAACTGAAACGTGTCGCCACAACGGAAGATTCCGTAATCTTTCAGGTCCATTGGATCGGCAAATCCATACGCGGGTTGGTCTGGTTCCCGCATGACCGTCGGATACGTGTTCGGGAACAGCGGTGGCGCATTGTTGGGCCATATGTGTACGAATTGCGGGTCCAGTATCATCTGCGTAATCCAGACGTTCCCCCTTCCCGGTCCGGCGTGTTGCGTATTGATCTCCCGAACGGTGTACTGTACGTCCAGACACCGGACGGCACGTGAGGAGTCGAAACAATGGGAGCGTGGACCTGGACGCGTGATATCGCACCCGATTTTGCCGCACCGGCACATCCCGGGGAGCGTATCCTGCGCCTCTCCGATTTCCGGGGACAGTATGTGGTGCTTTACTTCTACCCGCGGGACATGACACGCGGGTGTACGAACGAGGCCGTTCAGTTTCGTGACCTGTATGATGCGTTTCGTCGGATGCGCGCTGCGATCATTGGCGTGAGCCGGGATTCGCTGTCTCGTCACGCGCGGTTTGCGGAAAAATATGCATTGCCCTTTCCGCTGGTTTCCGATCCTGAAGGTGACATTGCGCGAAAATACGGTGTATGGGTGCAGAAACGCCTGTACGGACGCACATCCTGGGGTATGGAACGTGCCACGTTTCTCATCGATCCCGCGGGCCGGATACGCGCGGTGTGGCGGAAAGTTCGTGTCCCCGGACATGCAGCGGAGGTGCTCCAAGCCCTGCAGATGCTTCAGGAATCCGACGATCTGTCCGATGGTGCGTGAATGTGCGTCATCACCGAACGGTCTGGATTGTACAACACGTCCGTCCGGTCACGCCGCACGGTGTTCCCTCGGATCGCCTGATGGATATCCACGTGACATCGGATGGTACGATCGGCGCGATTCGCCCCACGGGTAAGTCGGAATCGCCGCCTGTGCCGGTCCTGAACGGGCGTGGCGCGATCGTGTTGCCGGGGTATGTTGATCTGCATACGCACATCCTGCGCTACCCCGAGTGTCTATCGGATCTCATTCGCTGGGGTATCACGGGAATTCGTGAGGCCGGGACAGCATGGGAGGCTATCGCGCGGGTCCGATCGCGTGCGGATATTGCGGTGCTCCCCCGATTTGCCGCTGCAGGACCGCTGATCGACGGCGATCCGCCGCGCTGGCCACGGATCAGTGTCGTCGTCCGCAGTGTGGCCGACATCGAAGCGGTCCTGGACGCCCATGTGGCGCATGGCGTCCGGTGGGTCAAAGCGTATCGGCGTTTGACCGCATCGCTATTGCGCACGCTCATTCAGGCGTCCCATGCACGGAATCTGCGGGTCATGGCCCATCTGGGTCGTGTCCCCGTGCGGGATGCGATCGCATGGGGGCTGGACTCTCTTGAACACATTCGGTTCGGTACGGTGGACCGTTTACTGCCCCGAAAATGGGCCGTCCGGGTCGACCGGTTGCCGTGGCCAGAACGGGATTTTGCCTTCTGGGCGGCCGTAAATATCCAACACGATCGGTTGCGGCGGATATTCGATGCCATGGCGGCCCGGGGAACGATATGGGTACCGACGATCGTGGTCCATGGCGTTGCGGTGCAGTCCGCGAGCCCCGGGGAGCGTCATATGCCGACCTGGATGCGCCGGAAGTGGGCCGCCCGATCGTATCGAATGGCACCGGATCGACGGCAGAAGTATCGCTCCGTATTGCATAAGATACTGGGTGTTGTCCGACTGGCACATCGCCACGGTGTGGTCCTCGGTGTGGGTACGGATGTACCCAACGTGCATACGCCTCCCGGCTGGAGTTTTCACTGGGAGTTGTCCTGGCTGGCGCGTGCGGGTTTGCCGCTCGCTGAGATCGTTCGGGCAGCGTGCTGGACACCGTACAGGATCCTCGAGTGGCCGACGCCGCTTCAGCCCGGTAGTCCGGCGGATCTCGTGATCCTGCGCACGCGGCATTTGCGATCCGTTCGGGATCTCCGACGCATCGGATGTGTGATTCGAACCGGCCGCGTGGTATTCTGTCATCCCCGCTGGATCGGCGCAATTCCCGAGGGCATCCCGTTGGGATGGGGAGAGCATCCGTTGTGAAACCATATTCTCGCGGCCAGATGGTCCTTCTGGTGATCGTGATCCTCGGTGTCGGCATCATCGGTCTGTATGCGTTACTTCTGACGTGGCAACTGCGCCATGGACAGGTGTATATCGCATGGCGGCAGCGGATGCAGGCGATCCGGTGGGCCGGGTATACAAGCCGCTGGCTACTCTATCGGCATCACCGGATTCCGGACCGGGGGATGCGGCGCTTTTTACGGGACCCGACGCAGTATCGGCGGATGGACGACGCATGGGTCCTGATACCGGAGGACGTCCCGGTACCGGAAGGGTATACACGACCGGCTGACGTGTTTGTCTGGGCCTTTTCCCGTCCGCCGTTCGCGACGCCGCCGCCCCATGTGGCAACGGTACTGTGGTATCGGGATCGGGAAAGTCAGTCGTTGTTGGAGACGACGTTTCAACCGTTTCCTCTCGGTGCGTTCCTGCTCGAGATCGGGCCACAGACGCAGGGACCCCTTCGGGTTCAGCTGCCGCCGTTCGGACGCATTGTATTCGGTCGAACATTTTCGGAAAACCACCTGCGGTTATCGGCACGCTGGCAGGGTGAGGTCTGGCATGTCAATGATGTACGGATCCCCGATACGATGGCTGCCGGTCAGGTACACCCGATCCCATCATTCCCCGCATGGACCCTCTGGAACGACTGGACGGTATGGAAACGGGCGACCCAGAAACGCAGCGTCTGCGGACCGGAGCACGCCATCGGATTGTATCTGGGACCGGAGGGCACCGCAACCTATCAGGCACAAATTCGCCGATTATTTGATGTCGATGGGTGGTATGTATTCGATCTGAACGAATGGGACGTCTGTCAGGGTTCGGGACCTGTGTATCGGGACGTACCGTTGTTTCCGTTTGATGGTTCCCCGGGGAGCCCATGGCCCGGCTGGAACGGGATCGTTTACATCGAAGGCCGTTTTGAATTGCGGGGGACCCTGCGTGTCCCCTGCATGCAGCACCCAGGGCGTGCATGGCACCCGGGGTATCTATGGATCGTCCATCCCGGCAACGACCCCGGCATACTGGTGCTGCCGCTTCAAACCGTACCGCCGATGGTGGTTCCGGACGCACCTGTGTTGATCGTGCTGCATCACGGTGCCACCATCGTTCGATGGTCGGGAGGTCGTCCGCATACCCTTCCGTGGATGGGGCAATACTTCCTGAATGGTCCGATACGGTGGAACATCCCATGGACGAACGTTCAGGTGCACATCGTGGGGGGATTATATGTGAACGGAAAAATCGAATCTGCCGGGCAGGTGGACATATCCCTCCGTCATCCGGGCATGCCTCCCCCGGCGCCGCCGGCGGCCTGTCCTGCGGATCACTGGATATGGTCTGTGCATACAGCAGATATCACGCCATGATCGCGGAAACGTGCGATGCCGAATCGGAGGGACAGGGCAATGCTGAAAGCATTATCGTGGTTTCTTTTTATGTTGAAAACGCACTTTGCCACAGCGGGGGCAGATCCATTTTCTCCGTTTGTGAAACGTACGTTTTTGTTCTTTCATTTTGACCTTACAACGGGGACAGTACATGATCGAATGAAAGATGCTTTGCGATATCCGAACGTGCATCTATCCTAATGGATCTCCGGAGTGAAGTCCATGTGGTCCAGGACGCGCGTGATTCGAGGCATCGGTATCGGGATGCTTCTCGTTACGGGTGTATGGGTTCTGTGGTGGGGCACTTCCCGGATGCGTGACCACCGGGTATCCCCCATTGGCACGCCGGAACGGTACAACATCGTCTGGATCACCCTCTGTTCCGTTCGCGCCGATCACCTGTCGGCTTACGGCTATACCCGGAAAACATCGCCCATACTGGAGTTCATTGCCCAACGGGGTGTGCGATTCCGGTGGAATTTCGCGCAGGCGCCCTGGACGCTTCCGTCCGTGTCCTCCATGCTCTCTTCCCGGTCGGTGAGCGAACTCGTGTTTCGAACCCGCAAGGTCAGCAGGAACATGGTATTTCATTTTCCCGGTGTATTACCGGACGACACGTTAATTTCGGAAATACTGCAACGACACGGATATCATACCATTGCCGTCGTTGGCGGGTTCGTGGGTGAACCCACGGGGTTCCGTCAGGGCTGGGACGTGTTCCATTATGTGCAGGGGAATCTGGGTAAGAAATTCCAGTTGCTCTTTCAGGAAATTCGCCGATCCCGCCGGCAACCCTTTTTTGCGTTCATCTTTTCCAACGACGCCCACTATCCGTATGGTCGTTTACACACACCTGCGCGCCACCTATTCACCCGTCAAACGCTTGACATCAATATCAGTCGCAAGTTGATTCACGCGTTCTATCGCGGAGACCGGACGCTATCGCGGGAGGAGAAAGCGTATTTAATCGCCCTGTATGATGAGATGCTCTTCTGGGTAGATCACCATCTATGGCGTCTGTGGCGATTTCTCGAACAGACGGGGATGTTACGACGCACGATCATCGTGATCAACGCTGATCACGGGGAATCATTTGGTGAGCACGGGCATATCGGCCATGGTCGGAGTTATTTCAATACGGAGGTTCGCGTACCGCTGGTCTGGTATGTGCCGAACCTGCCCCGGCCGGGACGTGTCATCCGTAGGGCCGTGCAGAATCTCGATATTGTGCCGACGTTACTGGATCTCGTCGGCATTCCACCACCGATTCCCCTGCGGGGAACGAGTTTACGACCGTACCTGTTTCCGGGCAGCGGTCCGCCTGTCCCCGGCCAACGTCGTATTTTCATCGAAGGTGCGCATGCGCCGATTCCCGGTGCCATTGTACGTTTCCCCTGGAAACTGATCCTGCACGGGCGCGAACGGTATCTCTTCCAGATCGTGCGGGATCCGCGAGAAAGACACAACCTCTTTCGCCACAGATCAGACGTGGCCACGCGACTGGAGCGGTTTTTGATCACGCACATTGTGGCCTCGGGACTACGGCGGCGGCTGCGCATCGGAGCGGATACCGAGGGCCCGCAGTTGTGGATGGATCGGGTGATCCGGGGGATGAATTTGCGCGATCACCCCGAGATGCTGGAACAGCTCCGGGCTTTGGGGTATATTCAATGACATACGGGGACGCCGGGATCGGACTGCCCCGGGATCCAGGACGGTTGGCAGGATCCGCGTTGCCGTTTCGATTCCCGGAGGGGAGTGGACCTGTCCATCTTCTGAAATGGAGTTCAACCATGCCCGGGATTGTACCATGGGTACTGTGGAGTGTGTTACTCGTACTGGTCGTTGCATTGTGGCGACGTGTGGGGAGACTGCGGTTTTTTACCGAACGGCTCGATTTTCAATTGCGCCAGTGGCTGGATGAATTCCAGCGGGAACAGCGACAAACGGCGCGCATCGTCGAGGCCCTGTTCTGGGACCGTTTATATCGGGACGGTCGTGTGACCATCTCCCCATTCATGACCGTGGATGAAGTCATGCAGCGCGTGCCAGCAGCGCAAACGGTCTTTGCCCATTACAACATTACGGGATGCAGTACATGTGCCGTTCGGGGAATGGAAACCATACTGGATGTGACGCAGTCGTATCAACTGGATCTCGGTGCGTTCATGAACGAAATCCTGCAGTCCGCGACTGCTGCCGTTGAAACCCCTGCGCCGGGGTCCGTCGTCATCCCGGTGGTACGGCCCAGGAATGCATCCGCAGGGGAAGCGAATGGGTCAGATGTCAGGATGGAGGCCGATGCGTCACATTCGGACGAGGGCCGATCGTAGATCCGATATGCTCTCCCTGAACGATGCGCAGGATGTTCCCCGGCTGCCAGATGTTGAAGACGACAATGGGTAGATTGTGTTCCATACACAGGGAAACGGCAGTGGAGTCCATCACCCGCAGACCCTGTTGGAGGAATTCCTGGTAGGTCACATGTTCGATCTTCTGGGCATGCGTACTGCGCAGGGGGTCTTCCGTATAGATCCCCTCGACTTTTGTGGCTTTCAGCAGAATTTCAGCCTTAATCTCCAGCGCGCGCAGGGCCGCCGCCGTGTCGGTCGAAAAGAAGGGATTCCCCGTGCCCGTTGCGAAGATGACAATGCGCCCCTTTTCCAGGTGCCGGATCGCACGTCGGGGAATGAACGGTTCGGCGACTTCTTTCAGTTCCAGTGCAGACTGGCAGCGGGTCACGATCCCGTGATGTTCCAGCACACTCTGCAATGCCAGTGCGTTGATCAGGGTCGCCAGCATGCCCATATAGTCCGCCATTGCACGGTCGACACCTTTCAGGGCCGCTTCACTGCCGCGTAAGAGGTTCCCGCCGCCGACCACGATGGCGATCTGAACACCCAGTTCGTGCACCGTACGGATCTCGTTCGCAATGTAGTCCAGAAACTGGTAATCAATGCCGTACGGCTGCTGGCCCCGAAACGCTTCCCCGCTGAGTTTTAAAAGAATTCGGCGGTACAACGTTGCCTCCACGCGTCACATCAGAAATCCGGGGATGCGTTGTTCAACCGTCTATTCCAGTGGCTGAGAGGGACTATGTATCGGCGTCTTCCCCGAGTTCAAACCGGATGAATCGACGGATGACAATGTTTTCTCCGAGTTTCGTGATGGCTTCCGTCACCAGATCCCGTACGGTTCGGCTCTGGTCCCTGATCAACGGTTGCTCTAAGAGGCATGTTTCCGAATAGAATCGCTCCAGGTATCGCTGCCACGCCTGTTCGCGATGTGCTTCCGGAATGTCACCGGCGATCGTCTCCTCGAATTCGGTCCGCAATCGCTGGATCTCCGATTCCGGTACATCTTCGCGTCGAATATAGCGGGGCATCATACCGGCAACCTGCAGCGCAATTTCGTCGACGAGTTGCTTGAATTCTGGTGTCCGGGCAACGAAATCTGTCTCGCAGTTGACCTCCACCAGAGATCCCAGCCGACCGCTGAAATGGATATATGCACCGATCAAACCCTCGCGTGCTTCACGGTGCGCCTTTTTCGCCGCGATCTGGATACCGCGCTGGCGCAGGATCTTGCGGGCTTCATCCATATCGCCGTTGGCGGCTTCCAGTGCTTTGCGGATTTCCATAAAGCTGATTCCGGTCTCATCGCGCAACGCGCGGATCTTCTGCATCAGTTCTTTTTTGTCCATTGTGGTGTCATCTCCTTATGCGCGTGGGCAACCCTCGTTAAGACACGGCAGAGGGTTCTTCCTCTTCGAGTTCCTCGAACTGTTCCTCATATTCCTCATAGCGCTCAATATCCATGCCGAATGCACCGGCGGCTTCTTCGGAGACGCCTTCCTGTTCTGCCGCAGCCGCTTCTGCCAGTTGTTGTTCATAAATGGTGCGGCCTTCGATAATGGCGTCGGCGATTCGGGAAGTAAAGAGTCGAATCGACCGAATGGCGTCATCATTGCCGGGGATGGGGTATTGAATCGGTTCCGGATCGCAGTTCGTATCGAGGATCGCCACGACCGGTATACCGAGCTTGTTCGCCTCGCGCACGGCGATGTGTTCTTTTTCCGTGTCGATGACGTACAACGCCCCCGGTAGACGGTCCATGTGGAGGATACCCTCGTACAGTTTCGCTTTCCGTTGCAGGTATTTGTCAATGCGCGATTGTTCCTTTTTGGTCAATCGACTCCATGTTTCTTCATTTTCCCGCATCTGTTTGATGCCTTTATATTTTTCGATACTTTTCCGAATTGTTTCAAAATTGGTCAGCAGGCCACCGGGCCAGCGGTGGATGACATACGGCATACCGCAACGTTCAGCCTCGTGCTGAACGATTTCCTGCGCCTGGCGTTTGGTACCAACAAACAGAACTTGCTGCCCCTCGGCGGCAATATGCGTTACGAAGGCAATGGCCTCACGGAATCGTGTGAGCGTCTGCTGCAGGTCAATAATGTGAATGCCGTTCCGTTCCGTGAAGATAAAGGGTTTCATTTTCGGGTTCCACCGGCTGGTACGATGGCCGAAGTGGACTCCCGATTCGAGCAATTCACGCATGGTCAGTTCTACCGGCAAGGTCACGCCTCCTTCATACACGAATTAACCGGTTGGATTCTGACACATGGCATCCGATGGTCCTCACCGAATGCCCTTCCACCGGCATTCACCGTTTGTGGTATTGATACTGTTTGCGTCGGCCGGGCTGGCCGTATTTTTTGCGTTCATGCACCCGCGGGTCGCGCGTCAGTAAACCGTGTTTTTTCAGCAACGGCCGGAGTTCTGGATTGTACGCAACGAGCGCGCGTGCAATGCCCAGACGCAGTGCATCCGCCTGTCCGGTGACCCCGCCACCGCGTGCCGTGGCGTAAATGTCAAACTGATCGGCCAGGTTGGTCAGCACCAACGCCTCACGCACACGGACCCGATGCCATAGCCGGGGAAAATATTCTTCCAGCGTACGTCCGTTGACCGTGATATTCCCACTGCCCGGCCGTAAAAACACCCGGGCGACGGCGCGTTTCCGGCGTCCGGTACCGTACCATTGAATGAGCGATTCCGCTGCCGCCATCGTTACACCTCATGCACGCGATTGCAGGGGATAGGGTTCCGGTTGTTGCGCTGCATGCGGATGCACCCCATCAGCGTATACCTTCAACTTGCGCAGGTACACCTTCCGCAACTTATTCTTCGGTAGCATGCCAGAAACGGCGCGTTCGATCAACCGTTCCGGATGACGCGCACGCAGCTGTGCTGCCGTTTCCGCTTTCAGGCCACCGGGATAACCGCTGTGACGGTAGTAGACCTTATTCTGTTCCTTACGGCCCGTGAGGACGACGTTGCGCGCATTGATCACGATGACATAATCCCCGACGTCCATATACGGGACATAGTACGGTTTATGCTTCCCCATGAGCAGTTGTGCGACCACACTGGCGACACGTCCGAGTACCTGTCCGCCGGCGTCGACCACCCACCATTTCCGCTGGATGTCCGCCGGTTTCGGTACATATGTTTTCATTTCGTCCGACTCCTCTGCAGGGCGTTCGTCGATTGCAGCCGGTCATGTGTGCTGACACATCGAACGGCTCCAGGACACGCTCCCGTTTCGTATATCCCACAAAGAAATCATCAGTGACGGAGCCGCCCGCAGCCGGACGACCCCGTCACTGCCGTCACTCCGCGTCACTTCATGATGCCCCTTTTCGGACAGTAGACCACGTAATATAGCCTTCCCGTGTCGGGATAGAACTGCATCCATGAGATCACGGCGGGATTCGTATCCAATTATAGGCGGCATCTGCAGGATATGCAACAGGAACGTTGGGATCGGGACAGGCCATGGGACATGCGCACCACCGGATCCACCGATGTGCCGGTGGCCACCGGTCTCCGGTGTCGGGTGACAGGTCTCAGGTCCCAGGTCTCAGGTCCCAGGTGTCAGGTGTCGGGTCCCAGGTGTCGGGTGGCAGGTATCCGGGACGGGAGACGGAAGCCAGGGGACGGGGCATCGCATGGGCGGGAGATCGCGCATGACCGCATGGGGACCCACGGTGTCCCATGGCCTGTCCCGGTTTCAGGAACGGGCTTTTGCGCTGTGGATGAACGTGATGGAACTGTCCTCTGCGTCGATCGGATATTTGTGTTCTCGTATTCGGCTGCCCGTGCCGATCCCGAGGAAACCAGTCCGGGATGGAAGAGACGTTCATTTCGGAATAGAATGGAACATGTATTTCTGTCATTTACCCATAAGAGGATGCGTGCGCGGTTTTTTGTGGTGCTGTTTCTGCTTACGGTGCTCAACGGGGTATTGATCTGGCAGGCCTGGGCGTACTGGCGACGTGTAGTTGTACCCCGGACGAGGTTGCGGGTCCAGCAGGTGGCGTACAGGTTTGCAGCGCACTATGTGCATGCGTTCGATGTCGATCGGGATGGCGAGGATGAACTTGTATACGTCTCGCCGGCAGGAGACCCGCCCGGGTATAATGTGGTTGGGGCGGAAGAGCCTTTCGCCCCCGGATACATACCACCGAATTTTTCTGAGATCCTGGTACCGGAATCGTATATCTTCGTCGACGCGCACCTGGATCCGGCGCACCGACATATTCAGTACCGGTTTCTGGAGCTTTCCAGGCATGGGTTGATCCTTCGTACGATTCGAGGAAATCAGGACGACGTGGGATTGGTCCGACTCGAATACCCGAACTTTATGCAGGGATCCCGCAGATATAATGTGGCACCTATCGTCTGGGGCTTGAACGATGACGCTGCGACATGGTTAACCATTGTGGTGCATTCAGCGTGGAAGAAATATCCACGGGGGCTTGCGACGTATGACCTGGCAACGGGGCAACTTCGCTGGGAATTCCCCATGGGGTCGATGCCCTGGCAGTGGAAAATAGCGGATCTCGATGGCGACGGTGCCCGGGAAGTCATTGTGTCCACATTCGCATCGAATAACGGTGTGCGCGCCAACGGAACAGATGACGCCTACAGTTATGTGATTGTCCTGGACAGTGATGGGCGCATTCGCTGGATCCGTCAGATCGGGATGTGGTATACCATGCTCATGTTCACAACGGCCGATCTGGATGGCGATTATCGTCAGGAGGTGATTGTTACACTTTCATGTCATCGCGCGATATCCCCTGAACCCGGAAGGATCTGTGTCCTGGATAGTTTGACAGGACGTGCGCGCAAATGTATCACGCAAACGGGGGTTTCGTTCTCTGCGCCATACGTGCTGGCACATGCTGACTATCCTCGCATTGTCGTGGGCGATGATCGGGGCAAGATCTGGATGCTGGATGCTCAACTGCGCGTCATCCGTTCGGTCTCTGTTGCGGAACCCGTGAGCCTGATCGGCGGTGAAAACAGTGCCATATCACTGCCATACATCCTGGCACTGACCTCGACGCGTCTGCTCGTGTTTGATCGGGACATGCAGATCAAGTGGTCCCAGACATTGCCCGAACGAATCCGTTCGGATTTACGTATCATGCGAACGATGTACTTCATGCGCCATCGCGATCGGCGTTGTGCAGTGGTGAATGCGGATGGACGAATATATGTTTTCTGCCCTGAAAAGCCGAGTCGATACCATCAGATTGCGGTGTTTTTTCGCAACGCGGGGTGGGTGTACGTGCTGATGTTTGCCCTGATCAATGGGCTGGTCGGATTCAGCGCAATGGCGATCGTTCGCCCCATTCGGAAACAACATGCGCGGCAGAGAGGGGAATGGCTTCAATCACTGGGGATGATGCAGGAAATCGGACACCGGATGAAAACACCGCTGGCCACCCTGTTGTGGTCCATTGAACGGCTGCACCGTGTGCTGAACGGTCCATTTTCCCGACAGAAGCTGATGGATATCGCAACCTCGATGCTGGAAGACACGCGCAGACTGCGACGTGATCTGCAACGTCTCATGCTTGTATCTGTTGCCCACGTCCCGGAACATCAGGAAGTCGTGGTGAACGATCTTTTGCAAGACCTTCTCACGCGGTACACGTCATTCCTGCAGGACCGGATTCAATTTTCCATAGATGCCCCGGAGCCCGTGACCATTCGGGGTGATCCAAAACTCCTGAACGACGCGCTGGCGAACCTGTTTGACAACGCGATCGAAGCCATGCCGGACGGCGGTCACCTGCGGGTGACGATCACGCCGGTATACGGGTTCAGGCGTGAGCGGCGTGCCGTGATTATCGAGATTGAAGATACCGGATGCGGCATTCGCGCAGAAGATATCCCACGGGTGTTTGATCCGTATTACTCGACGAAACGTGATGGTATGGGACTCGGGCTGACCATCGCTCGCCGGATCATTGAGGCCCATGGGGGCCGTATTGCGGTCCACAGTCGCGCGGGGTTTGGCACGCGAGTTGTTATTCGTCTCCCCGTGTGAGGGTGCGGGACATGCGACGGGTGACCGTACTCGTCGTGGACGACGATCCGAAAGTCGTGCGCATGTTGTCGGAACTGCTGGAGGATGAGGGATATGCCGCAGTTGCCGCCCTGACGGGTCGGGAAGCACTGGCTGTGCTCGAACGGACTGATGTGGATGCGGTGATTCTCGATCTCGTGCTGCCCGACATCGATGGCATGGAAGTGCTGCAACATATGAAAGCCCGATGGCCACGACTGCCGGTGCTCATCCTGTCCGGTCACGGGACAATCGCGCGCGCGGTGGAGGCCACAAAACTCGGCGCGTTCGATTTCCTGGAAAAGACCGTGGAATCGTCCCGCATCCTCATTGCTCTGCGCAATGCGCTCCACCAGGCACGATTGGAACGGGAACGTGCCGTTCTGCTGGAACGCGCGATGCAGCAGTATCGACTGATCGGGGTGTCGCCGGCCATGCAGGAGATCTTTGAAGTGATCGAAAAAGTCGCGCCGACAGACGCGCGGGTGCTCATCACCGGTGAAAGTGGTACGGGGAAGGAACTCATTGCACGCGCGATTCATCTACGCAGTCCGCGTGCAGCCGGCCATTTCCTGCCGGTCAACTGCGCGGCGATTCCGGAAGAACTCGCCGAATCCGAACTGTTCGGCCATGAACGGGGCGCATTTACCGGCGCAGTCGAACGGAGACCGGGTAAATTTGAACTGGCAGACGGCGGGACGCTGTTCCTGGATGAAATCGAGGAAATGAGTCCGCGCCTGCAGGCGAAATTGCTGCGCGTGATCGAAGACGGGGTCATTTACCGCATCGGCGGACGCAAACCCATTCAGGTAGACGTGCGGATCATTGCGGCATCCAATCGGGACCTGCACCACGCCGTACACACAGGCCAGTTTCGCGAGGACCTCTATTACCGCCTGAATGTCATCCATATCCACGTGCCGCCCCTGCGTGAACGGCGCGAGGATATCCCGGTGCTCGTCGACTATTTTCTCTCCGTATTGGCATTCGAGAAAAAAATCCCGATCGTCTCTCTGCATCCGAGTGCAATGGAGATCCTGCTTGCGTATGCGTGGCCGGGCAATGTGCGGGAGCTGCGGAATTTGATGGAAAAACTGTGTGTTCTGTACCCTGGGGAAACTGTCACAGGAGCACAATTGCGCCGATGGTTGGTGCAGGAACCCGATCGCGACGGAGAGAAAAAAGAGATAGAGCGACTGACTCTTGCGGACGTTCGCGCCCGCGCGGAGCGGGAAGCCATTTTGCGGAAACTCATGGCGACCGGATGGAACTACAACCGTACCGCGCGGGAACTCGGCATCTCCCGGGCCACTCTCTTCAACAAACTCCGCGCCTACAACATCCGCCGCCCGAAGTGAGCCATATCTGTTCGTTGTCCGTATTCCACTGCCTGCGTGAAGTATGTCTTTTTTGACCGAATGCATGCCAGGAGTCCAACTTTTTAGACTCCCACTGGAAGTGGCTGAATGGGTGTGCGTGTTCTGTGAGCCTTTGCGTACACACCTGGATCCGGCACGGGGTTTGCTCATGCACCCATCCGGCCGCTGCCCTGCAACTCAGGCCGATGGGGGTGCACGTAATGTGGGCCGTGTGGTTGATCGGAAGCATGTTATGGAGTTTTCCGGGAAGTGTTTCTCAAAATCGTATTCAGGAACTGAGCGTTTACAGGTGTACGCACGAACACGTGTGCCTGACGGTACGATTCACGCTGGACGACGGATACATTACAAAAGGTTCCATTTTGCTTCAGGATAGGCAAATGTTTATTGTTGATTTACTTGAAAATTAAATTTTTGGAGGTGTCTATAGGTGCGTTTCCCAAGTGAATTGACGAAAAAGGTGCCGGAGGTTGAGGGGATGGGACACAGATGGACGCGGATGCGCACGGATGGGTTGCCTGATCTGCGGACGTCTGCGTGTATCTGCGTCCCATCACTGCTCGCCCCATGTACACGGTCTACAGCCGGCCGCGGAGGGTGCGGTGTAATGCCGGTGGAAACGTTCCATCCCGTAGTGGGGACCATGCGATCGGACCGCCGGGTCCCCAGATCTGGTCGCCGATATGATCCGCGCGGGTGCGGGGTATCGGGACATACACGAGGTGCTGGTCCGTAATGCGCATGGACCGCTGGAAACACGACCGTAGAAGTATCGGATTCATCCGCATCTGTACGGTATCCGGCAGGTACGCGGGGACCATACTCTCGAGCAATTGCGCGGCCGGTGTGGCTTCCAGCGCGGGAAGCACTACATGCGCAGCGTGGTCGACCGGTTCTTCGACGACCAGACGGCGGTCGGTCAACGGCGGCGCCTGCAGGGTCAACCACCGTGCGAGTTCCTGCATCCATTCGGCGTACCGGGCATAGATCCAGGTATCCATGGCCGGCACCCATCCATGGCGAATGGGCAGTGCTGCTTCCCCTCTGAGACCGCGCATGCCCAGGGACTGCCAGTACGCGATCAGGTCTGTGGTCGTGCTTCCATCCATCGTCCAGGTCCAGGCGCATCGCCAGAAGGGCAGCCAGACCCAACCGTCCGGATGCGTGCGCGGGAATTTTGCAGCAATCCATCGGGGAGCTACGGTCTGATACGATAGCACGTGAAATCCCTGCGGTGAGGGTTGCAGCAAACGTCCGCAGTTCGTGCAGAAGGCAAACGATGCATTCGGACGGAGATCCACTTCCCAGGCGCATTCCGGGCAACGGATGGGCAGCACGTGCACGCGTACCGTACGGATCCGGTCCGGTCGCAGGCAGGACCATGCGCGGGCACGTATACGCTGCATCTCATCGGGACGCGGGCGGCCCGCGATCATCTGATGGGCACCGTCGATGATCAGGGTTTCTGTTCCCTGCGGTGTCCGGACCACGGTCCAGATGTATGGACGGTAGACGATCCACCGGTGGTGTATGATCGGCTGCGCGTCAAACCAGATCGGCTGTACGAACGGCTGCAGCACCTGCCGTCGCCGCATCCATGGACGCAGCACGTCCTGCGTGTCCGATACCCGTTCCACAGGCGCCATGAGTACCCGCAGATCCGCCTGTGACGAAGTCAGTGGTAGCAGTCGATCCCGGGACATCCGGAGACCCCGGTCCCGGAAGTTCCATGCACGCGGGTATGCGGGTTCGGGTGTTTGCAGAAGGAAACAGAACGGGCGGTACACCTTTCGTGTCCGGTCCCGGTCACGGCCCAGGGTCCGATAGCAGAGTGTGACCACATGTAGCATATATGGTGCATACACCAGGTGCCATTCGTGAACCTGAAAGAGATGCCGTCGGGCGCGTGCACGTGCCCAGACGTCTTCGGGAATGGCGTCATCGAATACGACGGTGGTCAGGTCATCGTGTGCCTGTGCAGACCGCATGATACCGGCCAGGCGCAGTGCTTCGTAGCGGATGAGAACATCGATCACGTCGTCCGCATGGTGCACACCGTTTTCGGCCATGAAAAACTCGGGTACGTCATCCGCGAAGGGCCACCAGAGCGCAGAACCGCAGTACACACATTTTTGCAATATTTGTAAAAGCGACCAGTCGGTCGGGGCCCCGCACTGGGGACACGGGATCTGCACCCGCAGATCCGTTTCCGCATGAGACATGCATCCGCTCCGTTCACCGGCGCCGCCGCTGCCGAATCAGGGTTACCGTTTCCTGGGATAGACTCCACCGTTTAATAAACGGCCCGATTTCTTCAGGAAACACGACTTCAATGGAGAGTTCGAGACCGTGTTTCGGCCGATCCCCTTCGAGCCATCGTACAATTGCGCGCGGCCGAAACGTATCAAACACCGCCCGTTTCGAGCGCGGTACCCAGAACGTACCGACGACCGTACGCGGCTGCACGGTCCATCCGGAGGGCAATCCCTCGGTTTCCACGATGAGCGTCACTTTCACGGGTTCCGTGATCTCCTCAATGGTCACCTGGAGATCAACCTGCTGCGGATCGATGACCCGCCATTCGGGATGCGGAACGCCCACCTGGACAATCGTATGGAAACTCTGTCGCCGCATGTGGATATTCACGGGTTCGGTAAATGCGGCATGCACGCGGTCGGCAAGCGAGGCGGGTCCCTCGACCCTGACCTGACCCGGCTCGACCCGTACGTCGGTCAACTGAAACCCAGGGGCAGGCGTGCCGACGAATTGCGGTTGTACCGGTACGGTCTTGGTGGTCAACAGGTCGATAAACAGCGTCAGTTCCGCCGGTCGGATGTGCAGAATCTGGATCCCGGGAATCCGGGAATGCACCATTTCGGGTACAAGGTGAATGATCCGTTCGCCGGGTTTCTGCTGATCGATCGGAATAAAGATGGAGAACTGTTCCGGCGTGAGGTTTTGCAGGATCGATGCCGGACCCCGTACGGTGATATTGACCTTCTGGATGCCCCGCAGGATGACCATTCGTGGATTCTTCAACCGATACTGAACAGAGACTTCGAGCATCGTATCCGTCAGGTTCTGCCGGGTCACGACATACCAGAGTCCCGTCGCAATGACAAGTGCGAGCACCTTGAGCATCCAGTCACGTTGCATCCATTGCACCAGCCGCACAATAGTACGACGCATGACACGTTGGCGTTTGTTAAGGGTTCGATGATGTCGGTGTTGTCGACGTTTTCTCCATCTGCGGTGCGACGGCGGCACCCTCCCGGGCGATTTTCGGTTGCACGGTAAGTACAGATTCGAGGATGCGCCGCAACTGTTGAATGGTCAATCCCATACGGATTTTTCCGTCCTGTGCGAGACTGATTTTGCCCGTTTCTTCGGAAACCACGATCACCAGGGCATCACTCTCTTCAGTAATGCCCACGGCCGCGCGATGGCGCGTTCCCAGCGGTCGAGCGATATAGGGATTCGTGGAGAGTGGCAGAAAACACGATGCAGCGGCAATCCGGTTGCCCCGGATGATGATGGCGCCGTCGTGTAGCGGACTTGCGGGATGAAACAGCGATACGATGAGGTCGTACGATACCAGGGCATCCATACGCACGCCGGTTTCCACGTACGGCTGCAACCCGACCTTCCGTTCCAGGACGATGAGTGCACCGGTCCGCCGGTCGGCCAGGGTCCGCACCGCAAGGAGAATCTCCTCGATCTCCCGTGCCAGTCGCGTCCGCGGGATACGCGTCCGCGGCAGGAGCCACTGCGTGAACGTCGTGAGAAACCGACGGAGTTCGTCCTGGAAGAGGATCACGAAGATGATGACAAATGCGGACATCACGTGGTTCATCAACCAGTAGATCGTCTTCAGGCGGAGGGCACGGGCGGCAATGTAGATAAACACCAGTGTAAACACGCCGAGGCCCATGGGAATGGCGCGGGTACCCTTCAGCATGAGCAGGAACTGATAAATGAGAAAGGCCATAATCAGAATGTCCAGCGCATCTGTCCAGGTCATATCCAGCCCCGGCGTTTCCATGGCATGGACGGCGGGTACTGTTGATGCTGAATGGCCAACCAGACGGCCATGCCCTTTCGGATCGGCCAGATGTCATGCACGCGAAGGATATCCGCCCCGGCGACCCATCCCCAGATACAGGCCGCCAGTGTGCCTTCCAGGCGCTCTTCTGGTCCTCCTTCGTGTGCGTATTGAATAAACGATTTCCGCGATGGTCCGAGAAGGATGGGCATCCCCAGGCTGCGCAACCAGCCCAGGTGATGGATCAGTGTCAGGTTGTGCTCCGGACGTTTACCGAACCCGATACCGGGGTCAATGATCAACTGATCGGGTTCCAGCCCGACGGCGAGTGCGGCGTCGATCCGGCGCATGAGGAATTCCGCAACGTCCCAGAGTACGTTCGCATATATCGGGTCCCGCGGCATGGGCCGGATCTGTTTGTAATAATGCATGAGCACGATCGGTACGCCGTGGAACTTCGCAACCCGGAGCATATCCGGATCGTACGTACCGGCCGTCACGTCATTGATGATGTCCGCCCCGAGTTGCAGTGCACGATCGGCCACACGCGCGTAATACGTGTCCACACTGATGGGGATCGGCAACATGGCACGGAGCGTTCGCAGGACGGGTTCAATCCGTTTCCATTCCTCTTCCGGGGAGACTTCCTCCGAACCGGGTCGGGTACTCTGTCCGCCGATATCGATGATGTCCGCGCCTTCCGCATACAGTTGCAGTGCGTGCTGCACCGCCTGATCCACGGTGGGCGCGCGGCTGTCGGCATAAAACGAATCCGGTGTGACGTTCACCACACCCATCCACAGCGGTCGGGAACGGTCTAACGAGAGCGTACCGTGGGGCGTCCGCAGTATGCGCGACGGACGTTGCAGGTTCTCCCACCGTGTCCGCATTTCCGTCAGCAGGGGTTCGATTTCGTCATACTGATGGTGCATGCGACCGACTTCGTCCTGCGTGATCGTCCGGTGCACCAGAGAGAACAACGTATTGTGGGCATCGGCCACGACACCCATGCGAAACCCGTGTTCCGGATCCGGCGGGGGGATCACCACGGCCATCTGTGCGGTCAACGGCTGGATCAATTGCACCCATTTGCGCCAGAGGAATTCGTCCACACGAAACTGCCACCAGACCATACCGGATAACGGATCCCAGCGGGCCAGCACACGCATGTCCGGTGCCTCAGACGCCATTATGGTCAGAAGTCAGTTGCATCTACACTGACAGATATCCGCAGCAGACTACGGGCGCCGTCGTTGTATGCCGCACGTCAGCCCATGACGGGTTCCGGATTCCAGGACGATCCCGGCGGAACTTCCGGTTGCGGGACTTTCGGCGTGGTTCCCGGTGGCGTCTCCGGGCTGGGTTGCGGTAACGAACCGGTTTCCAGCAGTTCCCGAACTTCTTCCGCGGTCAACGTTTCATGCTGCAGAAGCGTTTCTGCCAGCAGCACCAGCTGATCCCGGTGTTCTTCGATCAATCGTTTTGCCCGCTCATACTGTTCACGCAGAATTCTGCGCACTTCTTCGTCCACGAGTTCGGCCAGGTGTTCACTGTGTTCCGTGCGTCGAATGAAATCGCGACCGAACAGGATTTCATCCTGTTTGCGCCCGACCGTCATGGGGCCGACACGTTCTGACATGCCCCAGAAACACACCATGCGCCGTGCAATATCGGACGCCTTTTCCAGATCGTTGCCCGACCCCGTTGTCAGTGTGTGCAGGAAGATCTCTTCGGACGCACGTCCACCCATGAATACGCAAATCGTATCGAGCAGGTAATCCCTGGAGTAGTTGTGTCGATCGTCCTCGGGCAGTTGCATGGTGATACCGAGCGCGCCACCGCGCGGAATGATCGTGACCTTATGCAGAGGATCGGCATGCGGGAGCAGATGCGCAAGCAGTGCGTGCCCGGCTTCGTGATAGGCCGTCAACCGTTTTTCTTCCTCACTCATGACCAGGGACTTCCGTTCCAGTCCCATCATGACCTTGTCTTTTGCGTCTTCGAAATCCTGCATGGTGATCTTCGCGTGGTTGCGACGTGCGGCGATCAGTGCGGCTTCGTTGACCATATTGGCGAGATCCGCCCCGGAAAATCCGGGCGTCCCGCGGGCGATCTTGCGCAGATCGACATCGTCCGCCAGGGGTTTGTTTCGACAGTGGATGCGCAGGATCTCTTCGCGGCCTTTGATGTCCGGCAGGGGCACATAGATGCGTCGATCGAACCGTCCGGGACGCAGGAGCGCCGGGTCAAGAATGTCCGGCCGGTTGGTCGCCGCGCAGATGATGATCCCTTCCGATGAGTCGAATCCGTCCATTTCCACGAGCAATTGGTTCAGTGTCTGTTCACGTTCGTCATGGCCTCCGCCGATGCCGGCGCCGCGCTGTCGACCCACAGCGTCGATCTCGTCAATGAATACGATGCACGGCGCATGTTTGCGCGCCTGTTCGAATAAGTCCCGCACACGGGCGGCGCCCACGCCGACAAACATTTCCACGAAATCGGACCCGCTGATGGAGAGAAACGGTACGCCGGCCTCTCCGGCGATCGCCTTCGCGAGCAACGTTTTGCCCGTTCCCGGCGGTCCAACAAGCAGGACGCCCTTGGGAATCCGCCCGCCGAGGCGGCGAAATTTCTGAGGATTTTTCAGAAAATCGATGATCTCACGGACCTCTTCTTTGACTTCGTCGATGCCGGCCACGTCATCGAATGTAACTTTTCCCTGGTTGGGTTGCAGCAGACGCGCACGGGATTTCCCGAAACTCAATGCGCGATTGGAACCACTCTGCATCTGCCGCATGAATGCGATGAGCAATAGAAAGATCAGCAGAAAGGGAAGGGCATTGATGAGGATCGTGTAGATCGGTAACCGGCCCTGTTTTTTGGCCTCGATGACCACATGGTGTTTCCGCGCCATTTCGATGACGGGCATCATTTCCGTGGCCGGTGGGACGACCACCATGTAAGGGTCCCCGTTACTCAACCGCCCCCGAACCTCCTGGCCTTCGATGATCATGGACTGGATCTGACCTTCCTGCAGAGCATCCAGAAATTCTGAATATTTCAAACGTTTCACGTGGGTACCGGTACCGAGCGTCATCATGTACAGCGCGATGAGGATCGCAAACAGGCTGATCCAGAAGATGAGGACCTTGCTGTTGTTCACCGAATGACCTCCCTCACGGACTCACCATAATTTAAGCGCCTGCGGGTTTTTGTACCAGTTCGGCGATATACGGCAAATTGCGGTACTTGCCCCGGTAATCCAGTCCGTACCCGACCACGAACTGGTCATCGATGATGAACCCGACGTAATCGGCCTGCACGTCCACGCGGCGCCGTGCCGGTTTTTCCAGCAAGCAGCATACCCGCACGGAATGGGCACCGAGCTGTTCGATACGGTGAATGATAAGATCCAGGGTGATACCGGTATCCAGGATGTCTTCGATCACGAGCACGTCCCGACCTTCGATGTCAAAATCCTCGTCCCAGTAATGGATCTTGACTTCACCGGTGGTCTCCGTACCCGCATATGTTTTCAGTTCGACAAAATAGATTTCGATCGGATTGGTGAGTTTGCGCAGCAGATCGGTGGCAAAGAAGATCGCGCCTTTCAGCACGATCACAGCGACCAGCGGACGATCCCCGTAATCCTGCCGGATCTGGTCGGCGAGTTGTTCCACCCGTTCTTCGATCTGTTCCGCAGTATACAACACTTTCAATTCATGCACGGCGTACCTCCCAAACCCATTGCGTCTGCGGTTGCACCCGGGCCCACTCGGCGATCGCTACACCGAGCACCGCGGCGATCCCCCGTGCCGTTTCTAAAATGGGTACCCTCCTGCGCATATCATACGGTAATTTTCGTGCAATGAAAAATCGCCGTAAACGCACCGTTTGAACTGTCCCGAGGGGTTGAAACCGGTCACCGGGGCGATAGGTACGGATCGTTCCCGGGGGGTGCACAACGTCGGCGTCAAGGTACCACACTCCCTGCTGCGCCCGGGCCCGCAGCCACGCTGTAGACCATGTGGGGTCGCGCCGTTTCCGTGTGAATACCCATGTCTGTCCGTTGCCGTCCACGAAAGCCCCTTCACCGGTCCACGGAACGGTCCACGGTCGGGGTGGCGACGGTGCGGTATCGCGCAACCGCAACCCCCATTCCGGACCGTCGCGCCAGAGTTCGACCCCTTCCGGGAGCAACAGACGTCCGTGCCCCCCGTCACGCATGAGCAGTCGCATGGCCGCGCGAATGTGCACCCGCCCGAGCGGACGGGTGGGACATACGCGACGGTACGCCATACGAATCCAGTGTACCCGCAGTGCCACGGGCAACCGGCGCCATGCACGTACGGACCATCGGTCCGTGGTGTGCTCCATATGGGAGCGCACGATCCAGACGAGTGCGCGGTTGTCCTGCTGAAGCCAGCGGGTCAGTTGCCAGATGTGGGACCGAATACGCGGAAACCGCTCTTCCAGTAATGGCAATAATCGGTACCGGATCCAGTTACGGTCGATGCGCACGTCCCAATTTGTCGGGTCGATGAACACGTGCATGCCCGTCATGTGCGCGTACATGCGTAAAACTCTTCCCGGAACGTTGAGCAGGGGGCGCACCAGCCATGTGGAATCATACGGTTGACGCCATTGCATCCCCCGCAGCCCATAAGGCCCTGCACCCCGTGCAAGTCGCAGGAGCACGGTTTCCACCTGATCGTCCCGGTGATGCCCCACGGCAATGGCCTGCGCGTGGTGCCGATGTGCGACGTCCACGAGAAACGCCATACGCATGCGGCGCAGTTCGGTTTCAGACACGCGCGATCCCGGATGCGTACGGGGCGCCCGGCCAGTTTCCAGCGGGAGTTGCAGTTTCCGGGCGGTCGTTTCGGCGACCGTCGCTTCCCAGGCAGCAGTCGCCGGCCATGGGTGCATGTAATGCGCAAGAACGATCGGGGTATCGGTATGTTGCGCCCAGCGGTGGAAGAGATACGCAAGTACGGTCGAATCCGGTCCCCCGCTCAGGGCAACCACAACGGGTGAACCGGTGCGGATGCGGCAACGTCGAAGATTGCGCAGGAATTGCTGCCAGAGACGGTCTTCCAGCGTACGCATTGAAATCCGTGCGCATTCGCGCATGGTGGCGGCAGAGGGACTCGAACCCCCAACCCTGCGGATATGAGCCGCATGCTCTGCCAGTTGAGCTATGCCGCCAACCGGGGTGTCGTCTTTATTTTATGCGCAATCCCCGCTGCGGTCAATGGTGTGGCTCCGCGATCGGGACAGGCAGTGGGACAGGGGATGCACCGGATGCACCGATATGCCGGTGGCCACCGGTCTCAGGTGTCCGGTGTCGGGTCTCAGGTCCCAGGTCTCAGGGAAACCGGCATCTCCGGGATGGGGACATCGCATGGCCGAATGGGCCATCCGCGCATCCGGCGCATCCCCTGTCCCATTGCCTGTCCCGATCTCGGGTGTGTATGACTTTCCCTCCGCGCGGGTTTGTTTTACCATGATGCAGAGCAACCGCTGATGGAGGTACAACGATGGCTGGCAAAGTGACCGTGACATGGCTCGGACATGCGTCGTTTCATATCGTGTCTCCGACCGGAAAGGTCGTGTTGATTGATCCCTGGCTGGACAATCCGAAATGTCCGCCCGACCGCAAGTCGTTCGATCGAGTGGACCTCATTCTGGTGACGCACGGCCATTTTGACCATCTTGGCAATACGGTGGACCTTGCGCGCCAGCACGCGGCGCGGGTGGTGGTCATCTACGAGATCTCCGTATGGCTCGAATCCAAGGGCATTCGCAATGTCACCGGAATGAATAAGGGCGGTACGGTTGATGTGGACGGCATCCGTGTGACGATGGTCCCCGCCGACCACAGCAGCGGCATCCAGGACGGCGATCAGATCGTCTACGGCGGGGACCCGGTCGGATTCGTCGTGCAGTTTGAAAACGGCGTGCGTATCTACCACGCGGGCGATACGAACGTGTTCGGAGATATGGCGCTCATCGGGAAATTATACCGTCCGGACGTGGCGCTGTTGCCGATCGGGGGACTGTTTACAATGAGCCCGCCCGAAGCGGCGGAAGCCATCCGGTTGCTCGGTGTGCGAAAAGTCATTCCGATGCATTACGGAACGTTTCCGATACTGACCGGGTCGCCGGAAGCACTGCGTGCGGCCACGCGAGACATTCCCGATCTGGAGATCATTGCCATCCAGCCCGGCGAATCGGTGGCCTTCGGGGAATGATCCCACTGAATGTGCACCTGGCGGCATCCGTGCCCCCGCGGCGGATGCCGCCCGGCAGTCCATCGACCGGAGAACATCAATTTGCCCGGACGAATCGAACGGATCGCAAAGGCGGGAGGCTGTCCATGCGCGTGTATCCCGGAATCGCATTCGGTATCGCGCTGATCCTTGCCATACCGGCGCACGGTGTGGAACCCTGGTTTGACCCACCGCGCAGTCCCCGTATCGCGAATTACGTCATTCAGGCACGGTTGCACCCGGATACGCGCACCGTGGAGGGGCAGGCGTTGCTCACGTGGAAAAACTCCACACGGCGTACGGTACACCGTCTGTGTTTTCACATGTATATGAATGCATTCAAAAATGAATCCACAGTGTTCATGCGCGAATCGCGCGGAATGTTCCGCGGCCGTCGCATTCCCCCGGAGGAAATGGAATGGGGATGGATCGAGATTCGCGGCATGCGCTTTCCGGAGGGGCAGTCCCTGACGTATCACTACGCGCAGGATGGAACCGTCCTCTGGGTGGAACTGCCGGAAGGCGTGCGTGCGGGACAGACAGTGCAGATCCAGTATGAGTTCACCACGCGGTTGCCCCGGATCGTGGCGCGTACGGGATTTGCCGGATCGTTTTTCATGGTCGCACAGTGGTTTCCCAAAATCGCGGTCCTGGAGGAACGCGGGTGGAACTGCCATCCGTTTCATGCGACCAGTGAGTTCTATGCCGATTTTGGTGTCTACGACGTACAGATCCAGGTGCCACCGGACTATATCGTGGGGGCCACGGGGGAACAGGTCGCACACCGTACGGAAGGGGAGTGGACCATCTACCAGTTTCATGCGGAAGACGTGCATGACTTTGCGTGGACGGCCGCGCCGTTTTTTCGCGAGATCACGGATCAGTGGCGGCACGTGCGGATCCGCATGCTCTATCCTCCCGGTCACCGTCCGGTAGCCGAGCGTATTCTGGACGCGGTTCGGTACGCGCTCGAATGGATGGCGCAACGTATCGGCGAGTATCCGTACCCCGTACTCACGATCGTCGAACCCCCGGTCGCCGGAATGAACGCGGGTGGCATGGAGTATCCCACACTGATCACCACAGCATATGCGTTTTTCCTGCCAGAATGGCTGCGGGTGCCCGAACTCGTGGCGATTCACGAATTCGGCCACCAGTACTGGTACGGTATGGTGGCCAATAACGAATTTGAAGCTGCCTGGCTGGATGAGGGGATCAACACGTTTTTTGAGAATCGCATCATCAACGATCGATTCGGGCCTCGTGCCATTTTTATTCCGGGATGGGGGCTGTGGGGATATCATGAAGATCTCGCCGTGCAGTCCATGCGCGCGTTCGGACTGGACCCGGCTGATCAACCCGCATGGGCGTTTGTCTCTTTCGGAAGTTACGGCACGAATACGTACACGAAGACCATGCTTACACTGATGACCCTCGCACGGCTGTTCGGTGCAGAACGCGTTCTGCACATGTTCCGGTCCTATTTTCAGGCGTGGCGGTTTCGTCATCCGTATCCCCGGGATTTCTATGCACACGTGCAGCGGCATCTCGGTGATGCGGCGGTGCGGTTTCTTCGCCGGGCATTGACGACGACGCAGATGCTGGACTACGGTGTGGACCGCGTGAAGTGCACGGAAGATCGCGTTCTGGCGGGTGTCTTTGGCTACGGCAAAAACCGGCGAACACGCGAAACGGCCCCGCGGCCGGGACGATGGTACTGCCGTGTCCGTGTGCGCCGTTGGGGTGATTTTGTCTGGCCGGTGCAAATCCGGATCACTTATGCCAACGGCATCAGTGAACAGTATCTCTGGCCCGGTCGCCGTCGGTGGTGGCGCTGGGAGAAATCCAATCTGCCGGCACGCGTTGTGCGTGTGGAAGTCGACCCCCAGAACCGTCTGGCACTGGATTTTCGTCAGGTGAACAATACCTGGGTCGCCCATACATCGCCGGGACTGGAGGGAGCCAAACGACGGTGGTGGGGCTGGTTGTTACACGTATTAACGAGTTGGATTACGGTCGGTTGACCGTACGTCTGGATGATCCCCTCCTGTGCGGGGGCGAAAGCGGCACACCGGGAAACCCTGTGTCGGGTCTCCCGAGTGCCGATCCCGAACCACAGTGTGGGGCTATACCGGTTCCGACGAGGACTCCTCGTCGGAAGCCTCGTGCGCGGAGACCGATTCCGCGGAGGATGCGGTCCCCTGCTGCGCCGCCTGGATAAGGGCTTTTGCCGCCTCCGGTCCCTTTTCCTGCACCTCTTTGGCGATCGTGGCCACGAGCAGGGTGAGTGCGCGTGCCCGATTGCCGTAGGGATTGGTCCCGTCGGGATCGAGTTCGACGGCGCGTTGCAAATGGATCAGGGCATTTTCCAGATCGCCCCGTTCCAGGTAGAGTTCCCCCGCATACGTATGAGCAACGATATCGTCCGGATTGAAGTCGACCGCCACGCGGAACTCATACAGTGCCGCATCCGACAGGTCTTTCTGCATATAGACGCACCCCAGGGCGGTGTGCAGGTACCCCTCCTGGGGCTCGATGGCAATCAGCCCTTCGAGAAGGGTTTGCGCATTGTCCAGCTGCCCCTGCTCGGCCAATTGTCCAGCAAGCAACGTCAGTGCCACGATGTCTTCGTCCGACAGACCGAGTGCTGCGCGAAACGATTCGTGCCCCGCAGTGAAATCCTCGATGACTTTCTGTAACTGCTGAATGGCCTGTTCCACTTCCTGTGCATTGATTGGCTCCATGGCCATGATTGTGCCTCCTGACTATATGGTGAAAGGGTCTTGAGGTTTAACGCATCGAACGCAGCACCTGCATCGCCATATCGTGCATGCTCTTGCGGATTTCGGAGATCATTGTGATCATCTGCTGGATCTGCTGCATGCGCATCTGCAGTTCCATCATCTTTTGCATGCGTTTTGCAGGGTCTTTGATCTTGCTGAGGTTTTTCATTTCGTTCTGAATGTCACCCATTTCCCGGAAGAGGTTCCCGGACAACTGGCTGAGCGCGTCACTTCTGCCCACGCCGCCGGTAGATGGCGCTGCCGTGGCTGTCGGCGGCGGACCGGCCGGCCGTGCAGTTACGGTCGGATGGCCCGTGGGGCCGGCCGTTCCGAATTGCCCGCAGACATGGATGCGAGCGGGGAACGGCAACCGCGGCAGCTGGATACCGGAGAAACCGGGGAAGATGCGACGGAGGATGTTCTGGATGTTGTTCAGCAGGGGACCAAGACCCGGAAGCAGTCTCTGGATCGCGCCCATGAATGGACCTGTGGGGGTCAACAGGTTGCCCAGCACCGTTCGGAAATCAAATTGCCCGGAGATCTGTCCAAAAGGGGTGCGAATGCTGACCCGACCACTGACGCGTCCACCGGGAATCATGCCCAGTCCGGGGAACGTACCGCGTCCCGCGATCGATACGGTACTGCGAAACGCGGGACCCGCAAACGCTGCCTGAAACGTTCCGGAAAACTGACTGGCCAGACGTTGAAACCCGGAGAGCGCGGTCTGCAGAATCTGGCCGGCAGCCTGTGAAACGACCGAAGTCAGCACCGACGTCGCAATCTGCGAGACAATGGGGCCGAGTGCTGCGCCCAGTGCAGGTAAAATCATGGGTCTCCTCCTTACACGGACATGGACCGAACCACCATGGGATGGGGTTCAATCGTTTCACATCATTATCGACCGTTCGTTTGAATTGTTGCGTCGTGAAGTTCACGGTATAATGGTATTTCCGGCTCGTGGTCCAGGCGGCAACGGTTTCCGGTGCGCCCGGTCCATGGGCGTTCAACGGGGAGGTGCGAAATGGCGGACGTGTATGCGTTGATCTACGACTGGAATACCGCCGGCGAGGCGGAGCCCCCGAAAAAACGGGTCATGCTGGACGATGAAACCCTGCGCGACGGATTGCAAAACCCATCCGTGATCGATCCGCCGATCGAGGCGAAGATCCGGATCCTCCACCTGATGGATGCACTCGGGATGGATACGGCGGATATCGGGTTGCCCGGTGCGGGTCCGCGTGCATACGAACATACGTTGCGATTGGCGCAGGAGATCGTCCAGGCAAATTTGCGCGTCGCTCCGAACTGCGCGGCCCGGACGGTTGTCCGTGACGTGGAACCGATCGTGGACATTGCGGAAAAGATCGGCCGCCCGATCGAAGCCTGTCTGTTCATCGGTTCCAGTCCGATTCGTATGGACGTCGAAGGGTGGTCCATTGATTTTCTGTTGCGATGTATCGAAGAGTCCGTCACATTTGCCGTACAACACGGGTTGCCGGTCATGTTTGTCACCGAAGATACGACGCGTGCTCATCCGGAGGTACTGACGCGGCTGTATACGACGGCGATCGCGTGTGGTGCACGGGCCGTCTGTATTGCGGATACGGTCGGGCATGCGACACCAAAAGGTGCATACCGGGTCACGCGTTTTATTCGGGAACTCTGTGACCGCACGGGAGAACAGATTCGTATTGATTGGCACGGACATCGGGACCGGGGACTGGATATCGCAAATGTGCTGGCCGCCATCGAGGGTGGTGCGGATCGGGTGCATGGTGCTGCTATCGGCATCGGTGAACGCGCCGGTAATGCGCCGATGGAGCTCATTCTCGTGAATCTGAAACTGCTCGGGTATATCGATAACGATTTGACCCGACTGCCGGAATACTGTGCCGCGGTCTCTGAAGCCGTGGGCGTGCCGATTCCGAACAACTATCCGGTCGTCGGACGGGATGCGTTTCGTACGGCCACCGGTGTGCACGCTGCAGCCGTGATCAAGGCCCTCAACCGGGGCGACGTCATGCTGGCGAATATGGTCTATTCCGGCGTGCCTGCGCACTGGGTGGGACGTGCACAGGAGATCGAAATCGGCCCCCTGAGCGGCAAGTCCAATGTGGTCTACTGGCTGAAAAAACGCGGTTACCCGGTGACGGACACGCTCGTGGAGCGTATTTTTGATTACGCGAAAAAATCGGACCACATCCTTTCCGACGCCGAGATCGAGCAGATTATCGCGGCAACGCATGTGGCCTGAATGATGACGTGGGTGCGTATCGGGCATCGGAATGATTTTCCCGAGGGTGCTGGCCGGCTGGTGGTTGTGCAGGGCGAGTGGGTGGCCGTATTTCGCACGGCGAATCGGTGGTATGCCATTGCCAATCGCTGTCCACATGCGGGCGGGCCTCTGGTCTGCGGATATCGCCGGGAGGAAGTCGTGTACTGTCCCTGGCATGGGTGGGGATTCCATCTGTCCCCGGGTCAATGTGTGACCCGTACGGATGTCACCGTACGGGTGTATCCCATTCGTGAAATGGACGAATGGGTATGGATCGCCATCCGCGCGGAGGAACCCCCGCAAGGACAATCGTAATGGGGAAACCCGATGTCCGTATTCTATGCGGGTCTCACGGGGATCGCGCTGGGCAGTACGATCAGTATGGGGTTGTTGCGTCCGCAACAAACGGGACGGGGTCTGTTTATCCTGATCGCCGCATGTATTGCCGCGATTCTGGTGATCACCCTGGGAGGCCTGGCCCAGCCGGTGCCGGTGGTTTCGGTTGCGTTCTTCCATTCGGTCGCGTTCTGGCACTGGACATGGCTGATCGCGGTACTTTTCTGGATCGGGTTGGCCCTATGGGTTCCCCTGCGCTGGAGCGCGTGGGCCTGGTGGGGACTCATCGGAATCGGTTTGATCTGGTGGCTGCGCGCCGGTGCGGATCTGCCGACGGGACCCGTCTCGGCGGGGGGTTGGGTGCGGCTGTTGACCGTATCGGGGACGTATCTGCTCTCGGCGCTCGATATGGGTACGGTCAGTACGGCCATGGTGCTCGGGCACTGGTACCTGGTGAATCCCGCATTGAGTATCCGGGCGCTGGAACGGATGAGCCTGGCGTATTGTACCATCGCCTGTCTGCGCCTGTGCTGGGCGATCGGGTGGACGTGGCTGCAGTGGGACACCGTACGGCCGTTGCTCACACGGTATTCTCTGGATACGGTTTTTCTATTCCAGCGGTGGGGATTGGGACTGTTCCTGGCTCCCGTATTTGCCTGGATGGTCTATCAGACGGCAAAAATTCGTTCCACCCAGTCGGCCACCGGGATTCTGTATGCGGCGATGGTCGTCACGTTGATGGGGGAGTTCGTCGGATTGTACCTGTGGTTTCATCGTGGGATCATGCAATGAGGCTGCACCCCCGGGGCTCGGCACCCGGGAGTCGACCGTGCAGGATCAGACCGGCATCGTCCAGTGTGCCCATATCTTCGGTAACGATGAAAGCGATAGAGTCCAGATTCACAGGATCGAACACGCAGATCGGTCCAGGTGTGTCGCCTGACGGTGCGGGTTGCCACCGGTGCGGGTCCCAGATCTGTACGTATACCCATGGGGGACCGATCAACCGCCGCCGGAGCACGGTTGTACCCGTGAGATGCGCCCGGAACGTATTATCGTAGAACTGACTACCGAGTTCGGTCATGCCGTATTCACTCCCGATGAGTTCCAGCGGAACCTGAAACAGCGCATGCAGATCGCGATATAACGTCCACCGATCGATTTGAATGCGCCGTCCCTTGAATCCGCCCGTTTCCACAATACGACTGCCCGGCGGTAGCGGTCCAGCGGAAATCTGCCGTTCCCGGATCCACACCGTCCATTCATAGAGCGCAATGGCCGTCCCGAAGATCAGGATGGGCGTTTCTTCCGAACGATACCGGAGGATCCACTCCGTAGCACGCGCGAGGTCCGGGCCTTCTGGTGTCCAGGCATGTAGACTGTCCGGCGTGCCGAATGCGGTTCGAATCCAGTCCAGCATCTGTCCTAAAGAGGAGTCTGCGATATACCGGGTCGTCGGTCCCAGAATGAGCATCCGGATCGTCGAACGGTCCGGAAGCACCATGGTCTGGAAATGGCGTAGTGCGGCCGTGCGATACAGTTCCGGGCGGAAGAACGGGTGCTGTGACCGTCCCGCGATACCCCGTGTGGTACCACTACTGCGGAAGATCATGGCCGCCTGTTCGGGCGGACCGATGCCGATCCAGTGGTATTTGAAAACGGTGATGGGCACCGGCGGGATGTCGCGATATGTCCGAACGTCGGTCCGATAGACCTGAACGAATCGGCGATAGATCGGATGGTGTTTCCGCTGGTGGTGAAAGATCTGTAGCCACAGATCTTCCCAGACGGCGGGATCGCGTGTATACGCCCGGAAGTGTTGCAACAATCGCTGCGCCAGATCACTTCCCGGAAGGTTGCACGCCTGATGCATCGGTGGCAGACCTCGCCCAGATGGTTTTCCTGGCGATCCAGTACACGATGCCGATGCCGATACCCAGCGTAATGAGGAACAGCGTGATCCCGCCCCAGTCGTATCGCACCGGGACCGTCCATTGGTCGGTCCATACGGCGAGTTTCCCGGTTTGCACGATCTGCCGGCTGATCCCGTTCATCCCCACGGCGAGGAGATGCGCAATCGTCATGGCCATACGCCATCTCCGGGTGGGATGACGGGACCATATGACCACCACACCGAACGCGAGGGGCACACTGGCGCCGGTAAGCCACATCCACACGTCGGGTACGTACGCACGGATATACGGACGGTACAGCCAGCCCGCAAGTGCGTATACGATCGTTCCCAAACCATACAGGTGCCATATCCATTGCGCAGACGCCTCCCGGAAACCTGTCTCGCCGGACCGGGAGACGAGCCACGCAATCCATACGGCCGTCGTGCCACAGGCCATCCCAATGGTCAATGCATACCGCAGTATCGATGCTGCGTCGACCCAGAAATGTGTTCCGGCAACCGCGCCCGCGTCCGCAGTTGTCAGAAATGTGCGCACCAGTGCGTCGGGTTGTGCCATATGATGCATCGTCGACGCAAAGACCCCGCCGATGGCGAATAGCAGGCCCGAAGCGACCAGTGACGTGAGAACACGACGCCATCCGGATACGGCGAGATACACGAGACTGTATGCGATGAGAAGCGCCGGTATGACGCTCAGCCAGAACCACGCTGCCAGAATGGTCGTGGTGAAAAAGAATGGTCCGTACAGCGTTTGCAAAAAGAGCAGGGGGACGATACCGCCGTTAATACCGAACGCCAGAACGAACGGCATACTGCGCAGGATCCGTTCGCCGAGAGGCACCCCACGCCGGATGAGCCCCGCTGCGAGCGGAAGCCCGATGAGCCAGATGTGCATGCACAGTGCGTGCCACAGGAACCCCAGGACTTTCAGACTGACCAGAACCGCAAATCCGGCCGGCCATCCGAGCGGATCGGGCGGAAATAGCGTATCGTGCATGCACGCTTCTCCTTACGGGGGATGACCGTGCGCTGGGAAAAACGCTCCTCTGTACCATTGAGTGGATCCATTGAGTGGATCCGGTCGTGCCCCTGTCCCGTTTCCCGTCCCGATCCCGGATCCGCCAGCTGAAATCGGGACAGGCCATGGGACACCGTGGGTCCCCATGCGGTCATGCGCTATCCCCCGCCCATGCGATGCCCCGTCCCCTGTCTTCCGTCTCCCGTCCCGGATACCTGACACCTGCATACCTGACACCCAACACCTGGGACCTGACACCTGACACCTGGGACCTGATGCCCGCCATCCGGGACCGGAGACCGGTGACCACCGGCACACCGGTGGATCCGGTGGTGCGCATGTCCCATTTCCCGATCCCAGATCCACCAGTATTTGACACCATGGGATGGCAATATAAGATAAACACGCTTTTACGGAACGGCCATTCTCGTGCTGCTATCCGTGCGATCTGGCGCAACAGGTTGAATCGTGTATCCACCGAAAACCGCGCACTTTTCCGAACGATCGGTATGGACTGTTTGCGGTATATCGAAGGGATATACATCCGTGGTGTGGGGCTGGCGGTTGTTACGCTGCTGTTGAATACGGCATGCGTGCCGTCTTCTCCTGCCCGAAGGATTCTGTTGATCACGTTCGATGCTGCCCGATGGGACATGTTCCCGAGGGCGTGCGGAAACCATCGGGGTCGCCCGGTGTCCATGCCCCATGTGGAGCGGTTCTGCCGGGAATCGCACGTGTTCACCCGTGCATTTGCACCCGCGCCGAATACAACCCTCTCCATCGCGTCGCTCTATACCGGTCAGACACCGTTTCACCATCGTATCCATCCCCGGCAGCCCCTGCTGGCACCGGCGTACGTGACGCTTGCCGAGTTATTCCAACGCCACCGGTATGTGACCTATGTGCTTTCGGCGAATACGGGACCGTTCAGTCCGTTTACTCTGCTGACCCAGGGGTTTGCTCACGTGCGTCATCCGGAATTGGGCAAATATGCACACGCGCGGCACACGCCGAAATGGTATCCGAATGTTCTCGTCGATGTTGCCATTCGGGACCTGCCGGCGGTCTGCCGGTACCGGTGTTTCGTGCACCTTCACTTTGTTCAACCGCATACCCCGTACGGCGGACCGGGGTGGGCATTTCAACCGCCCAGGGAGTCCTGGTCGTTTCTTTCATACAGCGAGATACGACGACGGTTCCAGATCATCCATACCGAACCCCGTAGAGTGCCACCCAGAGTGCGGCGCGTTTTACGTGCACACTATCGCGCGGGTTTGCGCTGGGTGGATCGGGAGTTCGGGCGTCTGATGCGTTTTATTGATGCACAGCCCTGGGGGCGCACGACGTGGATCATCCTCACGGCGGACCATGCGGAAGCGTTTGGGGAACACCGGTTCTGGATGCACGGAATGGTATCGTTTGACGAAATGCTGCACATTCCGATGGTCATCCGGCCCCCCTGGAGACACCATCAACGACATGAGGAACTCGTTTCGCTCGTGGACCTGTACGCCACCCTGCTGAACATTGCAAAAATCCGCTGGCCGTTCGTGCCGTTCGATAGCATTCCCCTGCATCTGCATGCGGAGAAACGCCGACTGTCGCGTGCATTTGTGATGTTAATGGCAGACGCTACACGGTCGATCCGTACACGCCGGTGGAAATACACGTACTGGATCCGATGGCGTTGCGGTGCGTTATACCATCTGGACAGGGATCCCGGCGAGCAGCACAACGTTGCGGTACGTTATCCGGACCAGGCACACCGGTTGCACTTATCCATAGAACGGTACGTGCATGAACGCTGGCCCCCGACACGTGTACCCGCGTTCGGCCTGCAGCGTCCGGATCCGGGCGAGGCCGAACGGATGTTCCGGGCATTGGGGTATGTGGGGGTTCACCTGCTCTCCATCCCGCTGCGTTTCGATGTCTGTCCGGCGCCTCTGGACCCCGAAGAGGTACAGGCCCACTGGCAGGTGACATGGGTGCAGGACGATGCCTCAGAAACACAGCGGCTCATGGTGCGTGTAACGAATACCGGCGACGTCGTATGGCCGCATCGAGCAGATATCGAATACTTTCCGTATCCCGTGCGGGTTCGGTGTTTTTCGGAGAACGATCCGCGGGCTGCGACCGTGCTTGATTTACCGCATGATGTGGTCCCCAATCAACAGGTCCGATGGGAAATTCACTGGTCGTCTGCTGCGCGAACGGTTGTCTGTGAGTTGGTCCAGTCTCCGGATCGGGTTCTGGATCGTGCCCGTGTGTCTGTACACGCGATGAAGTGATCATCAATGTGCAGCAATCAGAGCGATGGGCAAACCCTGCCAGATCAGATAGGTAAGGCGTATCCTTTTGGGAGTATGGAAGCGCGCAGGCGGGTGCTCATGCGGGTCGAGTCGACGCGTTTCATCTCAGGGAGAGGTAGGCGATGCCGGTGCCCGCAATACCACCGTCCCGGCGGATCCTGCGGGCGGTCAGCAGTATTTCGTCCGGCGCGGCCACGATTAACGGCATGCTGAGCGGCCACC
>CAZIRO010000002.1:10156-46125 GCA_964541595.1 uncultured Acidobacteriota bacterium | reverse complement strand
TCATCGGAATCGACATCGGATACATCCCCTGCCCTCCCGCAAGACCGTACGGTAGTCGACATTCCGATCATGGGACATCATACGCTGCACGGGGTTCTGGAAATCGTCTTTCGCGGACACCGGTCCGTCTCTCGCGAAGAAATGGCCGAACTGCGGGCGTATTCCATTCTTCTGGGGATCACGCTCGATCGCCTGGAGAGCGAATCCATTCGTCAACGGTATCTCCGGCTGATCCGGCGACTCCCGGTCGGGTATTTCCGTACGACTCTGGACGGTCGAGTGACCGATGCGAATCCCGCACTGGCCCGCATGCTCGGGTATGCGGACGAAACGGCCTTGCGATCGGCACGTGCGACCGAATGGCCGTTTTTCCCAGGAGACGCTGGCGTACTTGGTCGATGGGCCATGCAGGCGGGAGAGACCACGCCCCAGCTCTTTCAGATCCGGCGACCGGACGGGGAATCGGCATGGCTGATGGGTCGCATTTTTCCGGTACCGGACGCCTCGGGCAGCGTGGTGGCGTATGAAGGTATTGTCGAGGACGTGACCGAGTTTTTACGGGTTCGTGAACTGCTGCAGAGCGAAACCGCCATTCTCGAGGCCATCGCACGGGACGCTTCTCTTTCCGACGTGATGTGCCGCCTTGCGGAGCAGATCGAGCGGTTGATGGACGATACCATTGCTGCCGTTACGCGTCTGGATCCGGACACCCGTTGTCTCCACTACGTCGCGGCACCGCATCTGCCCGAACCACTTCGCACGCAGCTGGACGCCATCCCGATCGGGGCCGAGGCAGGATGTTGCGGTACGGCGGCATATACGCGAGAACGCGTGATCACGGAAGACATTGCGACCGATTCCCGCTGGCAGGCGCATCGGGATATGGCGCTACAGGCGGGTTTACGGGCGTGCTGGTCCACTCCGATCCTCTCGTCCAGAGGTGAGGTGCTCGGTACGCTCGCCGTATATGCACGGACCGCACGCGCGCCCACCGCATGGGAACTGGAAGTCATCGATCGACTGGTTCATCTGGCCAGCATTGCGTTTGAACAGGACCGGCGCACCCGGATCGAACGGGAACGTGTGGAACGGCTGCAACGGTTTCATTCGAGTCTGGTCTACCTGTCCACACACCCCAATTTGACCGAGGGTCCGGTCGATCTTGCCCTGCGGACCATTACGGAGATCGTATCCGAGACCCTGGGCATTCCCAGGGTGAACGTCTGGTTGTTCACCCCGCGGCAAACGGCCCTTCGATGCATTGAAGCCTTCGATCACACCACCCTGTGCCATGAAGCCGGTGAAGAAGTCCACATGACGGACTGTCCGGCATACATCCGCGCCCTGCAGACCGGAAAGGTCATTGCTGCCGATGACGTCCTCACAGACCACCGGACACAGGAATTGCGGGCTTACTGGATGCGGCACCGGATTCGATCCTCGATCGACGCACCGATCTGGGTACGCGGTCGTGTGATCGGCGTGCTGTGCTGTGAACAGACGGAACAACTCCGCGAATGGGATTCAGACGAAATCGCATTTGTCGCCCAGATTGCCGATCTGATCGCTCAGGTCTTTTTACAGGCAACGATCCAGACGCGTGCACGGCGTCTGGAGATGCTCAACCGTGTATTTGCCATGACGGCCGCTGCGCAACCTCTGGATGTAATGTTCCGGGCCATTTTACACATGCTGGATGACGCCGGTGAATCCTCCCGGGGGGTGATCTGTGGCGCCCGTGTATGCGTATTTCACCACCTCCCGGAATCGCTCAGACCCCTGATCGACCGGTGTATTGCACTGAGCCAGTCCCATGGCATTACGTCTACTGTCGTTTTCGGTCGTCCGGACGGCACGATTGAACGGATGTTCGTCAACCCCCGGTTTCTGCGCAGGGCACTGCTTCCGGAGTTCACGCAGATCCACGCGGCGCTGGCCGCCGAAGGGGTTGCTGCCTGGACCTGGATTCCCTTCCGCACAGATACGCACGTCATGGGCGGCGCGCTGTTTGCTATCCATGAACCCTACCCCTGGGAAGAGGAACCGATTGAACTCCTGGAGGCCTTCGGACGGCATATGGGTGTGGCCATCCGCCAGATGCAACTCTTTCAACGGGTGACCGAACAGGCTCACCAGCTGGAGACCATTCTGCACAACGTTCCCGAAGGAATGGCACTGCTGGACGGGGATTTCCGCATCGTGCTCGCCAATCCCCAGGCAGCGTCCTATCTGGATCTGCTGGCCGGCCCGGACTGGGCAAACGGCCCCCTGCTGCGCCTGGGTCCCCTGGCCGTGACCGATCTCGCCGAAACCGAGTCCGATTCGCCGTGGCGGGAAATCCGGCTACCATCCCCGCAAGCCCGGGTGTTTGAAGTCGCCCTGCAACCGATCCGGGTCACCGAATCCGCTGCCTGGGTTCTGATCATCCGCGATGTCACGACCGAACACGCGATCCGGCAGCGCGTACAGGAACAGGATCGACTCGCCGCGATCGGTCAACTGGCGGCCGGCATTGCCCACGATTTCAACAACCTGTTGACCAGCATTATCGGGTACGCTGAGATCGGTCTGTTGCAACAACCGTCCGTCGAGATCCAGCGCCTTCTCCGGGTGATCCTGCAGCAGGGCCAGCAGGCGTCCCGTCTGGTGCGAAAAATTCTGGATTTCGCACGCAAATCGATCCCGCAAAAACGGCCACTTGAACTCCGGGCGTTCCTGCACGATGCGATCCGGTTTTTACGCCGCACGATTCCAGAATCGATCACCATGGAGGTCAAAGTCGATCCCGGTGACTACTGGATCGAAGCGGATCCGGATCAGATACAACAGGCGCTGATGAATCTGGCCATTAACGCCCGGGATGCGATGCCCCAGGGTGGACAACTGACGTTTCGTCTCTCACGGGTTCACCGTGAAGACAGCACCTGGATCCGGCTGGACGTGATCGATACCGGTGTCGGAATTCCAGGCGATATCCTGCCACATATTTTTGAACCCTTTTTCACGACGAAACCCCGGACCCAGGGAACCGGTCTGGGGTTGTCGCAGGTGTATGGGATCATCCGACAGCACAATGGCGACATTGAAGTCCGCTCCCAGCCCGGTCAGGGCACGATGTTTACCATCTACTTTCCGGAGGGCACCATGCCGGCGCAACCCCCGGCAACGGACACACCGCCGGCCATACCAGTCATGGCAAAGGGCGTCATTCTCCTCGTCGAAGACAGTGCACCGGTTCGGGAAGTCATCTGCGCCATGTTACGTCAACTCGGGTTTGAAGTGATCACGGCGCGGGACGGTGCGGAAGCCCTCGAACGGTTCCGTGCGGATGCAGACCGTATCGATCTGGTGCTGACGGACATGGTCATGCCGGGAATGGACGGGATCGAACTCTACCGGCGTTTAAAGACCGAGGACCCGCACGTGCGCGTGGTGGTCATGAGCGGGTATCCGTTGCACGAGCGGGAACGGGATCTGTTTCACACCGGCATTCTCGGCTGGATTCAAAAACCGGTGACTCTGGCAACGCTTCGTCAGCACCTGGAACAGGCGTTACAGCAAACGCAGGATCAGACGCCGCAGCAGGACGAGCAGGAGAATCGCGACGACCGGGCTGAAGTCAATCGCCACCGTTCCGACGGATGAGCGGTGGATCATGCGTCGTATCGGCGCCAGTACCGGTTCGGTCAGTCGCACCAGCCACCGATACGGTTTTGAAAAGGGCGAGACAAACCCCCAGGACAGGAAGGCACGCAGGATGATCGCCAGGATATAGATCTGGATCGCAATGTCGAGGATACGCGCCAGCCAGTTCATGGTTCTGGTCGCTCTCCGAAAATGGCCGTCCCGATACGCACGATCGTGGCACCCTCCTCAATGGCCACTTCAAAGTCATGGCTCATTCCCATGGACAGATGCAAACGACGCCGGATACCGCGCTCCTGCAGCATCTCTTCCGTTGCATCCCGAATCTCCCGAAGTCGACGGAAATAGGGCCGGGACCGTTCGGGATCGGGATGGTACGGCGGAATGGTCATGAATCCGACAAAATCGAGATGATGTGCCTGCAACAGACGATCCACCAGTACAGGCACCGCGTCTTCCGTGCATCCGTGTTTGGTCGGTTCCGGCGAGAGCCGCACTTCGATCAGCACCTGTAGCCGCCGCTGGTACCGCGCTGCCGCCGATTCCAGTGCTTCGATCAGACGCAAACGGTCAATCGCGTGCACCCACGTGAACAGTCGAACGACCCAGGTTGCCTTGTTTGTTTGCACATACCCGATCATGTGCCAGGTGATCCCCGCCGGACAGAACGGAATCTTGCGCCGTGCTTCCTGAACCCGGTTTTCGCCAAAGTGACGAATACCGGCGGCGAACGCCTGTGCGACCGCATCCGGAGGAAACGACTTGGTCACGGCGAGCAGGGTGATCTCCTCCGGCACGCGTCCGACCCGATGCGCGGCCCGGCGGATACGTTCACGGACCCGCGCAATGCGTTCGGCAATATGGTCCACCGGATGCGCAAAAACGTTCGATTCAGATTTTTGTTGCATAGCTACCATCACGGACGATTCGATATGACCCTTATACGTGGTCCCGGCCGAAATGCAGTGGAAATTCAGCGCCGCGCGAGGAATACGAACCCGGCACGTTCCGGATCAGGTGGTTCCTGACGATGTTGCGGTTGCACCCATGGATAGATATGTGCAGACAATTGGGTGGTCCACTCGTACAACCGGTTTCGGGGGGGCTGCAGGACCCAGTGGGAGAACAGCAGAGCCGTGAGAATGGCCACCCACAGAAGCGAACGCCGCACACCTGCCCGGGAAGACGTGTACGGGATACGACGAACGGCCTCAAAACACTCCACAGATGGCCAGACCGTATGGCGCACACGCTCAAATACCCCCATCAAACGTCGCCACTGCGGATGTCCCGCACAGTCTTTGCACATTCCGACCCCCTATCCACCGGCTTCACCTTTTAACGAATAGTACGCACCCGAAGTTCGGGTGGTGACCAGGTCATCATACGGCGCCGAAAGCAACTCTGGATACTGTGTACACAGCTGCTGGTACAGGAGATTGCGCGCACGGTTCAATCGGGATTTGACGGTGCCCAGAGGAATATGTAACAGGCGTGCGATTTCATCGTACGCGAGTTCCATAAACTCCCGTAAGATGATCACCACACGTAACTCCTCCGGAAGCGCTGCAATGAGACGCTGCAGAATTCGCCGGTAGTCCCGGTGCGTGGCATGGATCTCCTGGACATTGACCCGCCACCATTCCCGCGCTTCCAACCAGAACCGGCGCAGATACTTCCGCTCGTTCACCATACGCCGATGTGCGTCCACACAGTAATTGTACGCCGTACGCAACAGCCAGTATTTCAGATTCGTATGATGCCCCAACCGGGGCAGTGCCTGAAACAGTTTCAGGAAGATCTCCTGTGTATACTCCTCGGCCAGACAGTGGCGTTGTGTAAAGTGGTAACAGAACTGATAGATCATCGGAAAATAGGCCTGCACCAGTTGTTCCCACGCTTCCGGATCACCGTCCAGCCAGCGCTGATACCACTCCGTTTCCGCCAGGGGAACGTTATGCGGTAGCAAATCCGATGGCACCGTTCGAGAAGTCCCCATCCGATCTCACCCCGGACGTATACATCCCATTCGGAATCCAACATCGACTGCCAAGTGAACCGTCCGGCACACGCGATCCCATTATACCCAACCCACCCTCGAATGTACATCCTGACGGAGATGCACAACCCGTACGGTCCCGGCGGGATCGGCGCAGCATGCGTCGATTATTGATGCGCGGCTTTGAGACGCCGCCGGCGACGGACACGTGCTGCGACCCGGGCACGTTCCGCACGACGCAACAGTACACGATGATAAATCTGCTGCTGCGCAATGCTGAACAGATTACTGAACAACCAGTACAGGACCAGACCGCTCTGTGCATTGGCGAACATGAATGTAAACACCGCTGCCATGATGTATCCGATCCGCTGCTGGCTCGGATCCGGCGATGTGGGAGAGAGTTTTTGCTGGAGAATCATGACCACGCCCATCAGAATCGGAGTCACCAGATAGGGATCGGGACGAGACAGATCGTCGATCCAGAGAACAAACGGTGCCTGTCGCAACTCGATGGCCACGGCAAGCAACCGGTAAAACGCAAACAGGATGGGCAACTGGAGCAACATCGGCAGGCACCCGGACATGGGGTTGACTCCGTACTCTTTATAGAGGCGCATCATCTCTTCATTCATCTTCTGGCGCCGGGGATCCCGGAGTGAAAGGCCTTTGTACTTCTCCTGGATGGCTTTAATCTTCGGCTGAATCTGTTTCATCCGTTCGCTGTTGATATACATCTTGTGGGACAACGGCCACAGCAGCAAACGGATGAGCAGGGTCACCAGGATAATGGCCACGCCATAATTCGGCACGAGATGGCGGTAACAGAACTTGAGCAGAACGAGCAATCCTCTGGCAATGAACCCGAACCATCCATACTGGACCGCATCCGGCAGTGTCGGATCGACCTGGGCAAGGATGTCGAGATCCTTGGGACCGACGTATAACCGAAACCGCAACGGGCGGTCCGCCGGGATAGCGACCGCCGTGGCCATCAGGATGTCCTGATTCGCCCGGAACTCTTCAGGAAGCGCGTCGGTATCCCCCTCTGCATTATCCTGCACGAGTATCCGTTTCGAGAAAAACCCCTCCGTGATGGGCGTACCGTCTTCACCGAGGAAAGCGGCGAGAAAAAAGTTGGAATGCAGTCCCAGCCACCGTACCGATTGTCCCCCGAGCGGCCGGTGCAGGGACGCGTCTCCCCCCACCGCATGTACCTTCTCGGACCAGTAGACGCCGCGTACGGGGTGGAACGACCAACCGGCAGCCTTGCGTTCTTTCGGTGTGGAGTGTTCCAGACCGGGTGCCCAGACCAGGTATACTGGACTCTTACGGGAGGTTTTCCAGCGTACCTGCACGCTCCCATCGATGTCATATCGGTCTTCGGGGAATTGCAGTGTCTTGGTGATCCAGACATCTGCGTCCGCATAGGTAAACGTCAATTGTATCGACCCATCCCTATGGCGCCGGCGACGGACACGGTAGACCGCCTGATCCAGTGCAGAAATCGGGCGACCCTGCGCATCCACGATCCGTAAGGGTCGCCAGGACGACAGATACTGCGGGATCATCTCGAGCGGATCGCCCTGAAGATCCGGGTAATGGAGTAACCTCCAGTGCAGGGCAACCGCACCCCGATTCGTCCACACGGTTTCCACCGTACGGGTGCGAACGACTACCGTCCGCTCGCGCTCCGCACGAATAGGGGTTGTGGGCCACGATTCCGGAGGCGTTTCCACCGGCCGGTGCGGCTGTTCGGGAGCGGGTGGCACATCGGCGTGCGGCTGTACAGGTTCCGGTGCGGTGCCCGTTTCGGTGGTTTCCGGCAGTTTCGGCGGCGGAGGCGCCCACCGGCGCACGATCTGTACGTATGCGATCAGGAATAAAAATGTGGCCACGAGAAATACGATCAACCGCTTTTCCTGACTCCATTCTTCCAGTCGCATCGAGCAGACTCCCTCAATGCACGGAATGGGCATCCGAAGTACGGATTGGCTGCCGGTCCGGCGGGATCGGCACGGGATCAACGCCCCCGGGGTGCCAGGGATGACACCGGGCAATGCGACGCAGGCCCATCCAGAGGCCCCGAATGGGTCCATACCACTGAATGGCCTGATAGGTGTATTCCGAACAACTCGGCCAGTACCGACACGCAGGGGGCAGAACGGGACGCAGGACGATCTGATATGCACGGATCAATCCGAGCAGACACCAGCGCAACCCCGCTTTCCACCATACAGTATTCATTTTCCGCATGGGTGCATACCCGCCGGGGTTTTCAGGTTGGCACGATGGCTGATTGCCGTGTCTTTTCTGAACGTTACTTCGTACCGTGTCCCGCATCATCGCGGTGCCCGTTTCCCTCTGCCATTCGATATGATCGTACAATCCGGTGCATCGCCTGAAGAAACGATCGCCGGAACGTTTGAAATGTCAGGTCCTGCATGGTCGCTCGTGCGATGAATACGACATCCACCGCGGGCCATTGACATCGGTGACGCCGGAACACCTCGCGCGCCCACCGTTTCCACCGATTCCGCTGCACAGCCTTGCGAGCCGCACGCCGGCCCACCTGCAATCCCAGACGGGCCTCGCCTACCGTATTCGGTAACCAGTATAGAATAAAATACGGCGTTCGTATTACCCGGCCGTTGGAAAACACATGCTGGTACTCCGTACGTTTCCGCAGGCGCGCCGAAGGCGGCCAGTTTTCACAATGTTTTACGGGATCAGCCGCCATCGTCCTTTTTTCCGACGTCGTTTCAATACCCGACGTCCTCCGGGTGTCCGCATACGTGCACGAAATCCGTGTTTTTTCCTGCGACGGCGATTATTGGGTTGATAGGTGCGTTTCATCTTCGTGCCTCAAGACGGGTATCATCATCCAAACCTGAACACATTTGCCCCCTGGGGTTCACAACGGATGGAAGACAGTTGCAGATCCGGTTCGGGGAATCCGGTAAGACGAATTTACATCTTCCGTGCCGGATGTGCAAGCCATTTTTCTTCGAGATCGGGACAGGCAATGGGACAGGGGATGCACCGGCTTTCCGTTTCGATCTACGGGATGATCCTATCCCCGGAAGAAGACCAGTGTCACGAGCACCCACATCGGAACCAGGACCACCAGGGTCCACCGCATGTACCCAAAAAACGACGGCATGCGAATCCCCCGTTCGATCGCAATGGACCGCACCATGAAATTGGGTGCATTGCCAATATACGTATTGGCACCCATAAATACGGCACCACAGGCAATCGCCTCGAGAAGTTGCGCACCCCGGGCGTGCATCGCCAGCTCCAGCAGGTGGAACGGATCGGTATGCACCAGCCCGCTGGCCAAACTGGCAAACGTCAGGTAGGTCGGTGCATTGTCGAGAAAACTGGAGAGCACGCCGGTCATCCAGAAGAACTGCCAGGGACGGGTCAATCCGAACTGATCACCCCAATGGCCCAGGATCTGTAACACGGGAATCATGGTGGCAAATATCCCGGCAAACACCGCCGCCACTTCCTCCAGGGGATACATACTGAACCGATTCAGCGTGTACAACCGCCGGGGTGTAGCCCACCAGGCGGCGGCCGCAATGGTGAACATCACTATGGCCTGAATGAGTTTCTGGATAATTTCTGACCAGCCTTCCACCCGTCCGAAATAACCGATGAGCAGGATAGTTCCAATAATTCCTAAAAGAAACAGAATGTTATACCTTCCCTCGATCTCGATCGGGCGTGCGGTTTTTTCGATCTCTTCGAGAAGCGCGCGCGGGTCTTCAATCTCCTCCCTGTCCAGCCAGTACTGATCGAGTAAATTGTAAATAAACAACAGCAATCCGTTGACAAATAGCCATTCTTTCCAGAAGCGAAACGTCCAGTTGAACGGCACACCGCGCAGAAATCCGAGAAACAGCGGTGGATCGCCGAGCGGCGTCAACAGGCCACCGGCATTGGAAACGATGAAAATAAAGAATATAAACGTATGCACTTTGTGTTTGCGTTTTTCATTCGCGCGTAAGAGTGGTCGAATGAGCACCATGGAGGCTCCGGTCGTGCCGATAAAGCTGGCCATGAGTCCGCCGATCGCGAGGATCAACGTATTGATGAGCGGTGTCCCGGCCAGGCGCCCGCGAATATAAATCCCGCTGGCAATCACGTACAGGGACCCCAACAATGCGATGAACGCCACATAATCGACCCCCATGTGCACCAGCAGTTCCGTACCGTGCGGAACAAAACCGATCAGGTAAAATATCACCGGTGTACCGAGTACCGCACTGATCATGAGTTGATTGCGGATCCGTTCCCACCAGTGCGGTGCCAACAGCGGTAACGTTGCGATCGAGAGCAACATCAGAACAAACGGAATGCTGACCAGAACGGCCAGTCGCACAGGCAGGTGTTCCCAGTATGTGGCAACTTCGGGCGGCTCGATGGTATCTGCCCAGGCAGTACCGATCATTACGCATCCATATAGCATTCCCACCAGACCGGATACGACCGGATAACGCACGAACCCCCTCCGTGACGATCACGCATGCTGTGCATGGGCGGTACTGGGTGGAGTCACCCGCATACCCGGGCTACATCGCAGTCGCCGTGTTTCCGGACTTTCCCGGATCGGTGCGACTCCGACGCTGCCGTTCCCACTCGATCGCCCGGGCAATGGCGTCCAGAATCTTTGTATAACCGGTGCACCGGCAAAAGTTACCGGAAATGGCCTGACGCACGTCTTCATCGGTGGGTTCCGGGACACGATTCAGCAACGCCCGGACACTCATGACAAAACCGGGCGTGCAGAACCCACACTGTGATCCACCCATCTCCAGAAACGCGCGTTGCACGATATCCATTTCGGCACCGCGGACAAGTCCCTCCACCGTGGTAATCTCTGCATCCGCATAACACAGTGCCAGCATCATACACGACTGCATCGGCACGCCGTTGACGAGCACCGTACAGGCACCGCACGAGCCGTCGTCACATCCGATTTTGGTCCCGGTCAATCCCAGATCCTCGCGCAGTACATCCACGAGCAACCGATTGGGTGGGATCAGCAATTCGTACACACGACCGTTGACGCACAGCCGTACCGGTACTTTTGCCATTCTTACGTTCACCTCCATAATACCATTATAAATCACACGTTTGCGCGCCACAAAATGCCCACATCAAAATAGTGTGCGCATATGAGACCACGTGATCCCAACCCTCCAATGAGGATCGTCACCTGCGCGGGGTGCGGAATCGGCATCGAACAGATCATCCCCCATACTTTCCAATCCCCCTGGCGGAGGCGGGAGGGAATCGAACCCACCGTCCACCGGCAACCCGATGGACCACCGGATTTGAAGTCCGGGCAGGCCACCAGGCCCGAGCCGCCTCCATCTCTTAAAAATAGGCCTGAAACGACGTTTGTAAACGGACAAACGACACGTCCAATTGCGTGAACACGTCATGCCCCTCCAGTACCAGTCGTAGACTCCACGTCGGGGAAACGAAATACTCCATGCCGAAACCGAAGAATGCACCCAGTTCCGTGGCCTCCTGTACGGGAGCACGACGCCGTGGTTTGACACGAACCCGATAGATCTGCACGCCGAGTTCAAAGAAAGGGTGCCATCGACCGATATCGAAATGCAGTCCGTATACCAGACCCAGGAACGTTTCCCGGAGTTCCCGTTGATCCCCTCCGGCACGCACCATCCCAGCGGCAATGCCGATCGACCATCGATGGGAAAGGTAATACGTGATATTTCCCCCCAGACTCCAGCCAACCGGCGTATCCAGTTCCGTGGGTTCCATCAAACCCAATCCGAATCCCGTCGCCCACTGGCCTCTATACTGCGCCCAGGATGGCGCGTTCCACCCCAGCCAGGCCATACCCAAAACCAGAATCCAGAACGTACGTTTTCCTGTCATCAATCCCCCCATTGCCATGCATACGGGCATTGAAATCGCTCCATTATATCCGGAGAACGCAACGAGGCATAATCTGAAATCGCGATGGGGAACGAGAGAGAGGATGCACCGGTTTCGGCTATTCCGGATCGGTGTGCGGCGAATTCCCGGATCTTAATCCGGGAAGAAACACAGGTACAGTACGCACGATACGACCGCTCGGTGGCCAGACACACACTGGACGTCCGGAAGCTGGATACCGGGGTACAATGCACAGCGGCATGGACAGCGACTCACCGTTCTCGAGAACCATGACTCCGCCTTGCTGGCACAGGGTGGCTTCTGAAGGTACAACACGCGCACCCTGAACGGTCCAGGTGTGATCGACACCGCGTGTGTCTCCGTGGATCTGTCGCAGCGTTACACGAACATCCTGTCCGTGTACTGAAATATCCGCGCATCGTCCCGGCACGGGTTCGGACAGTTCAAACGCGATTTCATCCAGCACCGGACGGGCCAATCGTACCCGGACACCGAATACGGAAAACACCATACCGAGCAGAATGCCCATTATGAGTAGCACAACGACCACTTCCACCAGCGTCAGGCCTATCGAACCAATGCGAACTCCCTTTCGACACAAACCATTCGACGGTTCCATTCGTCGCCCATCCACTCTCCGCACAGCATGCCTCCTCCCGCACCTCGCCGACCGGTTGCGGGAAGTGTAAATCCGATGACCATACGCTCGGCGGCGTCTACTGGCAATACGACTGTACGTCCGCCGGTCTGTTCATTTTCGGTAAGATACCCATTGGCATCGCGGTCCCGGTCCAGAATGACCACCGAGCGAACGTCCTGCCCCCGGACGAGATACCGCAACTCATCAACCCCAAAGTGAACGCGCAATCGATGCCCCTGAAACCAGATCGGTGCAACAGGCTGGACATATCCAGGGAGGTCACAGGAACCCCGGTCGCCCGGAACACAAACATCTCCCGGCAGGTAGAACACCAGGGTACCGGGAGTAGGTCCCACGGGAAGCGAAACCGCTGTCCCGGGAGGTGCGGGGAAGTATAACTCGTACATGAAGACCGGATGTTCCCCATTACTGACCCGGACCGTTGCGGGACCCCGCACGGGCCGACATGTGCCGGTGACATGAATGGCCGTTCGTGACCCGTAAGGTACGTCCTCGATCTGCACAGCACAGTTTCCCGAATGCAGCCAGACCGCTACGTTTTGCCAGCCCGCACCTTTGCCCGCAGTCGCAATGGCATAGAGGGTTTCTATCACCATCCGGTCGCCTCCGGAGCCGAGGGACACCTGCCAGGTATGTGTATCCGGTGAACTCACTCTGAGCACATCCACCCGACCGCATAACCGCATGCGTATGCCCCTGACGCGTCCGGAGAGGCGCATGTCCGTCGGATCGGCACAACCGGACGTTGCGATGATGTCCAGGATCGGGGTCATCTGCAAATCCCGTGCATGGGTGAACTTCATCGCGTCCGTTTCAACGCGAATTGCCAGGATGATGAGATGCGCAACGACGGTGATCAATACCACAACGACGATGAGTGCCACCAGCAGTTCCGCAAGCGATACGCCCTGGTCCGATCGACGCATCACCGTACGTCCGTATGTAATGTGATCGTTCGTTCTATCGTGCGCATCCCCGTACGCTCTGTCATTCGTATTTGAACACGATGCACGCCATCCACCCCGGCAAAGTTGACCACTTCCGCGGTGCATCGCCCCACGGTGACGGTTGATGGTGAAGCAGCAGCCGATGTCTGAGGCGACGCAGCCGCGCGATCGCGCACGATATGCAACGCCGCACGACAATCCCGGGCAACATCCACGGACGTGATAACCGCGTGCCAGATCCCGAAGAGTTTTGCAACAGTTGCGATCATCAGGGCAACGATTACCAGCGCAACCGCCGTTTCAATCAGTGTGGTTCCGTGCTGCCGAATCCTGGGTTTGCGGCACAACATGGCTAACTCCCGGTATCCAATCGCACTCGATCCGCCCGACATATGGGAATCCCATTCCTCCATGCCCATATGCGGAACGCGGCTTCCCCGTAAGGGACGATATGAATTGCCCAATCATCCTCGCCCAGACGCACTCTGTGTACCGCACGTGCACACTCTGCGTCAGACTCACATGGTGCGGTCCATCGTTCATCCAACTGCGAAAACATTCCGCCGCTCCGATCGAATAACGTCACAATCAGTCGAACCACAGCCCGACACTCCTCAGCGCGGATCCGTGTTCGATACTCCGTGTGTGCACGTCGCAGGAAAACCAGACCACCCGTGACCGCAGCGATCAGAACAGCCAGTGCCAGAAACGCGAGAATCGCGATACCCAGGGCCACACCGCGATCCCTCCGCCACTGCATCATCTGCCACCCCCGGAAAGCAGAATCGGACGGTTATCGTAAAATTCGTCGTAGTACCGCATCATATAATCCACCCGCAGGTACGCGAACACCCAGGGCAGCGGGCTCCACTCCACCCGCATGCGCGGCCGATCGCCGGCATCCGGCAGCACGACGAGCGCCACGTACCGGGGCGGTGCAAACCCGTCCTCGTCCGTATCCGGCGGCCGCGGCGGGACGATATCCGCCGCCGACCGGTGCAGATACACCACCGGCGCCCCGAGCGCGTGTCCGAACACCCCCGGAATGCTCAGGCCCCACGCCCGCGCCCGTGTGCCCACGAACAGCCGCATCCCCAGGTGAAACACCAGTCCCGGCACGTCGTCCCCGTTCGGCGGGAACGGCGTCCGGATCCACGGCCACGGCATGAACCCGAGCACCCACACCCGCTCGAGTTCCCCCGCCACCGGCAGCCGCTCGCGCGTCACGAGCAGGAACGGATGCAGCGGCCACTGCGGGGGTCCCACCGGCGGCAGCACGCGCACGACCGACATCCCGTCCGTGAAGTACACCCACGCCCGGCACATCGCGGGCCGGCCCCGCGCGTCCAGACAGAACCGGTTCCACTCGCGGTTGCCCCGGATCTCCCCCCGCGCCGCACCGCGCCACCGCAGCACGTACGGAATGTTCCCCGCAAGACCCGTCGCCGGCTCGAGCGCCGCGTGCACCGCCCAGACGTCCGGCCGCGATTCGTCGATCTCCACCGTACCGCACACCCGCGGGGTCCGCACGGGGTCCGGATTGCAGTCCTCCAGGGCCTTCCGCCAGAGCACGAGCACGAACCCCTGCCTGCCGTAGATGACCACCCGTTTTTCGTCCACGCGCACGGCCGCCGCCGCGCACGGGTCGAGGTGCCGCGTCCCGCCACCGTCGGCCTCCCGCGCCGTCATCTCGAGCTTCCACGCCCCCAGGATCTGGTTCCGGTACGCCAGGTAGTGCACGAGATAGCAGTGCGGGTCCTCCCCCGGCGGGGGCGCCGGCCGCGCGGCAAAGAGCAGCCACATGTCGTACCCGTACTGCGCGGTCGCCCGCTCCATGAACATCACCCCGCCCGGCACGTCCTCGAGGCACCGGAACCGCTGGCCCCCGGCGCCAAGGTCCATCCCGTCCATCCGCGCCGCACCCACGCAGATCCACCCCGGCTCCCGCACCCAGAGACCGCGCACGAACCACGGATGCGGCGTGCCCCAGGCATCCTCCCGGACGAACACGAGCGGATTGCCGTGCCCCAGGATGCAGTTCCGCTCCCCGAGCGCCGGCGCATCGCACGCGTCCCCGAACATCACGACGCTCCACGTGGTCGCGAGCGGCGCCCGCACGTCCCAGGCGTCGTACGCGGGCACCGGCGCGTCCGGGATGACGTCCCGTTCGTTCGGGGGCGTCACCTCGACCGCGCCCGTCCATGCGTCCCGGCTCATGAGCAGCCACTGCCGCCGTCCCACGCGCACCCCGATGACGTTCAGCCCCTCCGGGATCTCCGCCATCCGCCCCGGCGTCATCGTCGCCGTCGCCTCGAAGGCCAGATGCCACGGCACGTACACCCACCGCTCGCGCATCCGGCCGTCCTGCCCGACCCCCACGGCCACCACGCCCGTGAGCGGCGCGAGGTATATCCCGCCGTCGACGCGCGCCGGGTCGATGTACCCCTCCGCGTCCGGATCGTACGGCACGAGCGGCACGAAGTCCGTCCAGATCGACTGCGGATGCCACACGCGCACGACCCCGTCCGGCGAGGTCACGCCCGTCGCCGCGCCCGTACGGCCCACGCAGTACGGGAACCGCCACCGGAAGGGATCGTTCTCGTCGGCCGCCGCGTCGTTCAGCCCCGGCCACCACCCGCACCGGTCCCGGAAGATGTGCATCCACCCGGGCGTGCCCGCATCGAATTCCGCATGGGGCGTTCCGCCGAGGTACGCCGCGAGCGCCCGCGCCACACACCGGCCGGGGTCGTCCTCCGCGGCGGCGGGACAGTACATCGACGTCCGGTCCGCCAGAACGCCCGCCGGCATCGTCTCCCGGATGTCGATCGTGCCGCCGCCCGTGAGCACCCCGTAGTATATCCGCCGGCCGCCGTCCGCGCCGATGGTCGTCATGTCCGCCCAGGTGACGTCCCCGTACCGGTCGTAATCCGGCTCCTCGCGCCGGTCGTGCATGTACGGATAGATCCGGTCCGCCCACCCCATCCGGGTCGCCGACCGGCTCCCGTCCGTCCACGTCTCGACCACGAATTCCGCCCGTTTCGGGCCGAACGCGTCCTCCCCGCGCCGCACCCAGCCGTGCGTGACCGCGGGCGTGAGTCCCGCCGACCGTCCGTAGGTGAGCGCCCCCTTCGGGTCGACGTAGAGCATCTCGAGCGGCGCCACCGTGAAGTGCCGCCAGAGGCCCCGGTTCGTCCGCAGTATATCGTGCCCGTACCACCACACGGCCAGCGCGCACCGCTGCCGCATCCAGAGACGGTCCGCGCGGTCGCGCGAGGCGTCGATCTCCCGACACCACCAGTACGTGGTCATCGGACGGTAATCCGCCAGGTCGATGACCGAGAAGTACACCCCGCCGTCCGCACGCCGGTCCGTCGGTCCCATGGGAACGTTGTGGGCGTCGTGCATGGGCTTCAGGCGCCGTTCCAAGATGTACCTTCGCGTATTCGGATCATCGAACCTCCCCAGGATGCCCAGAGCGAGCGTGCGGCCGGCCATCACGGACGACGCGATGAGCGGCTCGAGATAGTCCCGCCGGATGCGGTCGAGCGCCGCGACCATGTCTGCCCCCGCCTCCGTCGGCTCCGGCAGCCAGTCGACGTACGCCACGCCGTCGTCGGGCGTCTGCGTGCAGTCGAGCGGCGCCCACGCGCCGACGTCGGCCGACGCCGCACCGCACAGCCGGTGCGCCATCACCCGGATGCGCATCGCGGGCCCCGCGCCCTCGACCGCGATGATGGCATCGACGCCCTCATCCCCCGGCCGGAACGCCAGACGGACGACGTCCGTCCCGCGCAGACCCCCGCATGCGGTCCGCCCCGGCGGACACGTCCAGCCGTCCGCATGCAGGTCGCACGTCCAGCCGTCCGCACCCCCCGAGGCGTTTCCGTCGCACATCCCGGCGATGCGGTCGAGGATGTAGACGTCGTTGCACGTGCCCGGCCGCGCGATGTGCCCGTCCGTCCGGTAGGTCGAACCGGTCCGCCCGAGCTCGGGCGTGATCTCCCACCGCACGAACGGCGCCGTCCCCGCGTCCGGTGCCGGCGCCGGCCCGAGCACGTAATCCACGCCGCCGTCCGGACGGCCGACGCACATGAGCCGCGCGGGCCGGTGCGGCGATACCCGCCCCCACGCGAGCTCCCGCACCTGCCACGAGTCCACAAGGTCCGTCGTCCAGGCGACCACGAGCACCCGCACCGTCGGCCGGTCGAACGCGAGCGTGTGCGTGCCCCCGGTCGTCGCCGCCAGCGGCGTCGTCCACCGGGCACCGAGCGCGTCCGCCGGACGGTCCGGTACGACGAGCACGTTCAGCAGGGCGGCCACGATCGCCCCGGCCAGGCCGCCCGCGACCGCCGCGGTTGCGAATCGACCCCGCATGGCCTCACCTCCTCAAATGTATGTATCACAATGCTGCAAATCCGCCGCGGTGGCCCTTTCAGCAGTGGTTCCGCCTGGAGCGGACTATTCGTTCTCGGGTGCGGAAAGGACCTCAAACCCTTGACGGCCGAAATCCTCGTCGAAGGCGAACGCCCGACGGATACCGTTCCTGCGCATGATCTCAAAACTGACCATGTCAACCAGGCTCAACCCGGCCGGAGCGGTGAGAAACGAGGCCACGGCTGCGTTGTGGATCTCCCGGTCGACCCACAGGACCTCCGCCACCGGCAGCAGGTCGACCAGCCACCGGCGGGCGGCCTTGTGCCCGAGCCGGTGGTGGACCAGCGCGGTCGTCTCCGCGATCACATAGTTGTGCGTGAGCAAACGTGCGGATTCGTCACGCAGTGCCCGGAAGATGCGGACGGCCGCCTCGTGGAAGGCATCCCGACGGTTGAGCAGGGCGTACCACGCGGACGTGTCCACCAGCACGTCACGGTGCACGAAGAGCCTCCGCCAGGTAATCATCGTGCCGTTCGGCGACATCGGTGGCGTCGTCTGCGAACCTTCCGACGACCCGCATCGCCCGCTCCCAGCGATCCGTCGGCACGTACGCTCTGAGTGCCCTGCGGATGATCTCGGCCGCCGATACGCCCTCGGCTTCGGCGGCCCTTCGCAGGGCTGCGTACAGGTCCTCAGGCATCTGGATCGTCAGACGGACCATGATTCACCTCGATGTCATTATTTTTCACCATGATGATAACTCCGATGGGTTTGCCGTCAACCGTCCTACGGCACGTCCCGCGGTGCCGTCCGCAGGGGCACCGCGTCGGCCGTGATATTCACAAGCAGCGAGGGGTCGAATACCCGCGTTCCCGCGTTGTTCCACGGCTCCGCGACAAGCGGCCCCTCGTTCGTCCGGTCCTCGAGGTACACGCCCCGGCACTCCTCGAACCACGCCGGGTCCGGTCCGCCCACGCGGACCACCGTATACGGCGGAACCGTCCGCAGATCCTCGAACCGGAACCCCGTCCCGAACAGCCGCGTGTACGGCCCCGTCAGCGGCGGCTGGTTCCCGGGACCCCCGGGCTCATCGCACGTATCCGGATCGATGCCGCCCGCGACGTGTCCGACGAACAGGTCGCCGTCCGCACGCTCCCGGAACTGCACGCCGTCGGAGGCCACCGGGCAGTCCTGGATCGGGTCGTCGATGCCGAAACTCGGCCTGAGCAGGACGACGTCCCCCTCCGCGCTCATCCGCACGAACCCGCCCAGGTAGAAGTAGTACCCCCCGTCCGATGCCGGCATGGGGTTGCTGCCGAGCAGGCCCCGGATGCGCGGGAGCGTGTACGTCCCGTCCGGGTCGAACCGGAGCAGAAAGTCCGTGCCGATCGAGCCCACGCAGTACCCGTCCACCTCGGGGTCGATGTCCGTTCCCCCGACGACGAGCAGCCGTCCGTCCGGCCGCAGCACGGCACCGTCCGGTCCCGTATCCTGCCTGCCCGATACCGGCGCGTTCTGCTGCAGCAGCCGGTGCCAGAGCACGTTGCCCGCGCCGTCGATGCGCAGCACCCAGAGCGCGTGCCGGTCGGCCGTGCTCGGGTCGTCGTGGAGATATGCCTGCGCCACGATGTACGCCCCGCCGTCGGGCGCCGCGCGCACGTAGACATCGTCCAGCACGTTGAACAGCACCGGGTCCGGGAGATCGATGCGGTACCGCCGGTCCCAGACGACCGTCCCGTCCGGTGCGATGCGCGCCGCCTCGAGTCCCTCGGTCATGTACGTGGTGCTCCCGATAAGCCCGGCCGACCCCGCCACGAGGTAGTCCCCCGATGTGAGCCGCGCGAGCGAGTTCATCCCGTGCGTGTAGACGCCCCACACGATGTTCCCCGCCGCGTCGAACCGCACGAGCCACCACCACCCGTACTGCTGCGTCCAGTGCTCCTCCGAGGCCAGAAACACGCATCCGCCGCCGTCCGTCGTCCGCGCCGCACCGAACCCCCCCGGAACGAACCCCCTCTTTCTGTACTCGAACACGACCGTTCCGTCCGGGGCCACCCGCGCGAATCCGACGGTCCCGAAGTGCGGGCTGCCGTCCACACAGGCACCGCCGTCCGGATGCAGCTCGATCCACCCGCCCGGATGCGCACCCACGTGGTTCGTATCGTCGCCCGCCGAGGTCGTCGTCATCTGCGACGGCGTCACGATGCGGAACGCGGCCGGTCCCGCCGTGCGCGTCCCCGCCGGCGACGTCGCCACCACGCGCCACCACCACCGACGGCCGTCCGCACCGTTCCCCCCGAGCACCCCGGCCGGCACGAGTACCCGCGTCACATCCCGGGCGACCGCCGCCGTCCACACGGGCGTCGTAAAATCCGGCGCGTCGTCCACCTCGACCGTGTACCCCGTCTCCCCGCGCGCGTCCGTCCACTCGAGCCGCACCGGCGGCATCCGGTAGAGGGCGTTCAGCCGCCCGCGCGGACGCACGAGTTCGAACCGCCCCGGCGCACGCACGACCGTCGCGAACACGAACGGTCCGTTATCGGCCCCCCGCGCGTTCGGTCCCACCGCACGGGGATACCGCGCGAGCGCCGTGACCGTCCACCGGTACGTGCGCGTGGGCTCGAGCACGCCCGCGACCGTCCACGCGGTCCGCGGTGCCGGCACGAGGATCTCGAGCACCGGATGCGCCATCTTTTCGTCCGCGGCGTCCGCCACGACGAGCCGGTACGCGGCCGCCCCCGCCGACGGGGTCCACCGGAAGGTCACGGCTGACGCGTCCACGCCCGATGCGCCGTCGGCGGGTTCCACCAGGCGGAACGGCCCCGGACGGCGACCCGACGGGATACGCGGGGTCCTGCCCGCTCTGGGATTCGACGGAGAGGCCCGTAACGCACCCTCACGATGCACGATCCGGTTCTTTCCGTCGTGGGCACTCGATAGGGCAACGAAAAATGTCCCCAAAATCAAAACTGCGGTGATCACCGCTCCGCGCATAGGCAACCTCCGCATCAATATCCCCCTCCCGCGCGGGAGAGGGACGCGCGTGTTATTTCCGGATCCACTCCACGTCGACGACCCCGCCACCGAGCGCACCGATCTCCGGGTCCCCCGTGACCAGTACCGCCCGCTCCCGCAGCGCCGTCGCAACGGCGAATGCATCCGCATAGGAGAGCCGGTACCTCCCCTTGAGCCGCGCCGCCGAGAGCACCAGCCGGTTTCCCGCCGGAACGATGCGCAACGGCCATCCGCGCATATCCCGCAGGAGCGCCTCCGCCTCCTCCTCGGAGCGTGCCCGCATCACCCGGTAGTACACCTCCCCCACGTTGACGATGTTGATGAGCAGCCGCGTCCTTCCCTCTTCCGCCTCCGCGAGCATCGCCCCGACACGGTCTGCGGCCGGCCGTTCATTCTGAAGCCATGCGAGCACGGCCCACGCATCGAGCACACGCCGGCTCACCACCGTTCGACCTCCTCCGCGTGCTCCCGTTCCAGCACTTCGAGCACATCGGCTCCCTCCAGACGCCCGCGCCATCGTCGCCATCCGCGCCGCTCGTTTCTTCTCAGAACGACCCTATCGCCTTCCACCTCGACGACGAGTTCCGTTCCCTCGGTCCATCCGAGGCGTTCCCGAACGGCTTTGGGGAGCACGATCTGTCCCTTCGACGAGATGCGTGTCAGCATGACCACCTCCCTGGGAAACGCAATTTGTCTTACAATATGTGTAAGATAAATTGCGGATCCTGTCAAGGACGCCTACCGTACCCCTCAGGCGGGTTTCCTTGATTGAAAAACGGCCCGCCCGCGGATTCGACGGAGAGGCCCGACACGCACCGTCACGGCGCACGATCCGGTCCTTTCCATCGTGAGGAGTGGCGAAAAATGCTCCGGAAATCAGAACCACAGCGGCCACTGCTCCGCGCATGGGCAACCTCCGCGGTGATCTTCATATGCGCTTTTCGCCCGTGACCAGCACCGCCCGCTCCCACAGCACTGACATCAAACCGCATTCGCTTCCCCGATCCTGGACCAACACGCAGCCGATATCGACTGATCATACGGACAAGTGAAAACACACCGGAGGAAAAAGTTTTCATGCGGTGGATCACGCTATATCACCTTACGGCAGGTCCGCCATTTCTGACGCACCCATACCGGCCAGCGGCCATGCTGTCGATACCACTCCTGCAGAAACTGTCGTGTCTTCCGCTCGGACGGATACCCCCATCCGAAGTCTCCGTACCGTTCTCGCAGCCACACAATCGCGCGATCACGAATGACTTTGGCCAGAATTGAAGCCGCGGCCACCACGGGATCCTCCCGGTCGGCGCCGGGAAACATTCGACAGACTCCCCGCCAGTCCGGTATGGCCGTACGAATATCCCGCAACCACCGGGGAATTGCATTTCGGGGACCCAGTGCATCGACCGTTACCCGATCCGGCCGGTATAGACGAACCCACTCGATCAGGGTGGTCAATTGCAGACGTGCGATAGAGAAGCGGTCCAGGGCGATCGGCAGGAGACAGACGACGTCCCACTGCAGACACTCCCGAATGATCCGGGGAAAGAGGCGTTCGCGCTGTGCACGGGAAAGACACTTTGAATCGCGCACACCCAGGGCCACGAGTTCGGACACGCGTGCAGTATCCACCTGAACCCACGCCATGACCAGAGGGCCTACAACCGGCCCACGACCGGCCTCGTCCACACCGGCCCAGACTTCGGCCATCATGCAATCCTGCGATATACCTCCGGACGAATCTGACGGAACAGGTCCTCATAATGGCCGCGAACGACCTCCGGACGATACCGTGCCTGGACGTATGCATACCCGTAAAGTCCCAGTTGCGTGCACATTTCCGGGTAGCGAAGCATCCAGTCCATCATGGCCATCCATTCACGCGGGTGCGAGTAGTACAGTCCCCCGTTACTGCGGATACACTGGCCTTTCAGAACCGGACACTGTCCGTTGACCAGTACGGCTTTTTTCAGCGTCCAGGCTTCCAGCAGGACAATACTCAGGCTCTCGTACGGCGAGGGGTTGATCAGGAACAGACACCCCGCGAGCGCGTCCCATTTCAGTGACTCATCGATGCGACCGACGAGGCGGATGAACGGGTGGTCCGGCACGGGATCGACCGGCAAACCGGCCATGACCAGTAACGGTGCCTGCGGGTTGTGTTCGACATATCGGAGATACATCTCGGCGAGTTGCGGGGCACCCTTATTGCGATCGATGCGACCGATGAACAACACGTATGGGCGTTCGATACCGAACTGCTGACGAAACCGGTCCGGATCCGGCGCCCGTTCCGGTGGAGGCACATAAATGCCCGTGACCACTGCGGGGATTCTGTAATTGCGTATGATACCTTCCACAAACCGACGTTCTTCCGGAGTGTTGTATACGACGCCGCGCACATTGTGAAATAACTGATGGAATATCTGAAACTGGATGATCGGATCCTGCTCGGCGGTGGGCACAAGGACCGCGCGATCCGGGACACATCGGGCACCGTGAAAAGCGGTATAATACCGGAAACTATAGAAAATCCACATATCGAACCTATCGCGATGTTTACGGATCGCGCGCACCATCTGCGGTGTCCAGGGACCTTCGAGTTCCAGCCAGCGGAGTTCCTCGGTTTCGGTATGCGGATGTGTCAACAGATACTGCTCATATTCCCCGTACTTTCGCGGATCGCGCGGCCGGCGGACCGGAAACCGGCGTACGGGAACACCATGAACCGTATCCGTACCGGCCGGGTAATGATTGGCCCACGTCACGTAGTCCACCGCACATGTGGTCCAGACCTCGACCTCGTGGGTGGTGCGCAGCAGTTCCGCCAGGCGACGGGCATGCAACTCCGCGCCGCCGGTGACTTCCACGCCGTAACGTTGCACCACGATGGCGATCCGCATGAAGCATCACCTGCGGGTTTCCGACCGGGATGTCCGCATCCGGGTACTGCCGCTGCGATGCGAACGCTTGTGGCGTGCCCGCGCACGTCGTTCCAGTTCACGTTCCACCATGAGGTCTTCGATGAGCTGTTGCTGGAAAGCCATCCAGTAACTCATGCGGTGGATATGGTGCAGAAGGGGGTCCGGGTTAAAGAACAGTTTCACGATGGGCCGCAGGATGCGACGCAACACATTGATGACGGCCCCCCACACCGGCCGTCGGGAATACCAGAAACTCTGCGGGTCGAAGATCCAGAGGAGGTCCTGGTCGAGCAAATCCTTTTTGACATCTCCCGGATAAGGAGCCTGTTGCAGGAGGTTGCGAATCTGAGCGCGTACTTGCTGACGGACACTCGCAGCAGTCGCATTGGCCATATGCTGTTCTTCAATCTGTTGTCGAATCTGACGAACGATCTGAACGACGTCGATGCGGTTCGGACTGCGCTTCTTCTCCATGGGCGCCTCCAAGCATCGATTTGGGCACCGCGTGCGGGTCCACATGCTCCTGTCGACGAAACCATCGGGACTCCTGGACGATCCACCATCCGACCATGAGCCACAGGCCCAACCAGAAAACGGCACCGGCAAGAAACAGATACCACAGACCGGGTTCACGCATGCATTTGCTCCTGCAAAGCGTGCAGTCGTTCCACCAGGGTGTACCGGTATTCGACCCACTGTCGGATTCTTGGTGCGATCAGCGTCATCAAACTGACCGCCCATACGAAACCGACAAGTACCGTATACCACATCCTGGGTTCGATCTCGATGTCCCCCCCACGGATGACCACCGGATGCAATCCGCGCCAGATCCGTGGGGCCACATACACAATGGGCACATTGATCAAGCACAGGCCATTATACACCACCAGGGTACGGAACCGATGGTGTTCCGCCATGGTGGGAAAGATCAGAATATAGACCAGATACATCAACACCATCAAAAACGTTGCCGTCAACCGGGGTTCCCAGGGCCACCAACTCCCCCAGATCGGTTTGGCCCATGCCATACCCGTGAGCAGCGCGATCACATTGCACGCCACACCCAACCAGACGGCAACGTATCCCCGGAAGATCCACCGCAAACGGGATGTACGGATGTATGCAAGATGGAGTCCCGCCGACACGATGTACAGGAGCATGGCCGTCCATGCCATGGGCAGATGCATGTAAAAAATGCGTTGCACATCGCCCATGACACGCTCACGCGGTGCATAAAAGAATACCATCCACCAGAATACAAACCCCACGCTCCCAGTCCATAACCAGGCGATCCACACGCGGTGTCGGGGAGTCATCACGACCTCATGTTCGCCCAAGTACAGGCGATCGGAGCCGGTACCGATCGCCTGTCCAGGGGTTATTTTTCGGCAATAAACTGCGTCAGGTGACGTCCCGCTTTAAACGCCGGCACCCGCCGTTCCGGGACCTGAATCGTTTCACCGGTACGCGGATTTCGGGCACGTCGTGCCTTGCGCGTCCGCACGGTAAAGGAACCGAACCCCGGGATCACCACTTTCTCACCCCGGCGCAGTGTCACGGGAATGATCCCCGGTTCATCCTGGACTCCAAACAACACATCCAGCACCATCTGTGCCTGCGCCAAACGCAGTCCCGTACGTTTCGCCAATTCGCGAATCAGGTCACGTTTGTTCATCGTGCGCCTCCTGTGTAGGGGAGGATTTTGGCGGATTTTGCTGTTGACTCCAGGATTCGAGCCACTCCACGGCTTCTTCAGGAGATGGGGTCCAGACGATCAATTGCCAATCCCGTTCCGGAATCAACAGGTGTGTTCTCCAGGATACGAGCACATCCGACCATTCCGGACCGACCAGCACCACCGGCAGATGGCGAGGATACCGCACCTGTGCGATACTCCATACATAGAATAATTCCGCCATCGTACCAATTCCACCTAACAGGATAAAGTATCCGTCGGCAATTCCACATAAAGTTCGTATCCGGTCCTCATACTGGTCGGTCCAGATCACCTCATCCGCATAGGGATGGATGGCATTCCTGCGAAACTCTCTGCAGGGCACACTGCGTACACGGCCCCCCTGGGCACGCGCCGATCGGGCAGCGGCTTCCATCACACCGAAATATCCACCGGTCACAATCCCCCACCCGTGTCGCGCCAGCAGTTCACCACAACGCGCGGCCCGCACATATACCGGATGTTGCGAATCCACCTGACCGGAACCCATGACTGCAATCCACCCGCGAACGTCCGCCCGTCGCTCCATGGGAATATCTCCTGTCTGAAATCGGGACAGGCCATGGGACACCGTGGGTCCCCATGCGGTCATGCGCTATCCCCCGCCCATGCGATGCCCCGTCTCCTGTCTTCCGTCCCGGATACCTGACACCGGAATACCCGACACCGGACACCTGGGACCTGACACCGGAAACCGGTGGCCACCGGCACACCGGTGGATCCGGTAGTGCGCATGTCCCATTGCCTGTCCCGATCCCAGCTCCTGTACGTTGCAAAATGTCCCATCCATCGGTGTACAATGTTCAACGTACGTGAACAATCCTGCACGGTACTATCGGCCGGCCAAACGCCTGACGGCGCGGATCATACACCGTTCAGGACAGCATCGAACGCACACCTCGGAGCGGCACATGGAATGGCATATTGTACTGGTACCGTTTACCCCATTGCAACCCGAAAACATACGGAGATGGACCCCCCTGCTGACGCGCCATGTACCGCTGGCAGAGAGAAACTGGGCAGTTACCGATCCGATCCTTGCCCCGGAACCGGCCTACACCATCCGCCGACGTCAGTGGCACGCCCCATGGCTGATTGACATTGTGAGCAGGCCGCCGTTTTCCGCCGGAGAATTCCGTATCGGCATCCATCCCGGCGATCTCTACATCCCGGGATTCAACTTCGTGTTCGGACTGGCGGAACCCTCGCGACGCACAGCGGTGATCGGACTCTCTCGCCTCCGATCACCCGATCCCGCGATCACGCAACATCGGATCATCACGGAAATCCTGCATGAACTGGGTCACCTGCTGGGTTTGCAACACTGTCGCGAACCCCGGTGCACGATGTACTTTTCGAATACCGTTGAGGACACCGATCGCAAGGGGCCCGGATTCTGCCAAAGATGCCGACACCGGCTCGGACACCGGCTGCAGATGGACACTACGCGCGCTCGAACGCGGTGATACGGTCCCGATAGTGTTCCGGCATCGGTTTGGGTCGCATCCGTACGTAGTCGTACATGACCTGCACCGTTTTGCCCTCGGCAATCAGTGTGCCATTGTGGCGATCGCGGATCTCGTAGTGAAAATCAAAACTGGACCGCCGGATTTCTCCGGCGCGAATGTACACCCGCAACCGTTGACCCGCGAATGCGGGCGCACGATAGTCGATCTCTGCATGTGCCAGGATAAAATCCACCTGGCGGTAGTCCTGAATCCCCAGGACTTCCTCCCAGTACCGCCTGCGCGCTTCTTCAAAATACGTGAGATACACCGCATTGTTCACATGGCCCATTGGATCGCAGTCCCGAAACCGAACCTCCAGATCGACATACAGCCGGTACCTTGTGGATGTCATGCACTCCCCCTCCGCAGCGGATGATCTCGCGAGAGTGGCCTGTCTGGTGGTTACTTGCGCGGCGGTTGCAGAGGACGCATTTCAATATAACTGGCCAGTGCTTCCCGCCGACTGCGGATCAGTTCCACCACCATCCGGGCAACATCTTCAGGTTGCAATTTCCACGCATGCGCCGGCGTGTTGCCAGCAAATTCCGTATTGACGGAACCTGGCGCGATAATGCTGACCCGGATATGATCGTACCGGACCTCGAGCATCAGACTCTCGGAAAAACCACGCAACGCGAATTTGGATGCACAGTATGCCGCGCCGCCGGCAAAGGGATTTCTTCCCGCCAGCGAGCCGATGTGAATGATATCGCCCCCACCGGTACGCCGCATCAACGGGATGGCCAGTTTACAGCAGTAAAACACGCCATACAGATTCGTCCGTATGACCGCGTCAAACGCCTCGATCGGCATGTCTTCGACGGATTGAAACACACCGATCCCGGCATTATTGATCAGCACATCCAGACGCTGAACGTCTTCCCAGAAACGTGCGAACGCCCGTTGTACATCTTCCCATCGGGTCACGTCCGCGGGAAGTACGATCGCCCGTCCGCCCCGGGCCTCGATCTCCCGCGCCACACGTTCCAGCGCGGGACGGGAACGGGCGAGCAGTCCCACGGTCATCTCTTCCCGGGCAAGCGCAAGGGCGATCGCCCGTCCGATCCCCCGACTGGCACCGGTCACGATTGCCGCACGCTCGTTCGCCATCCGGCGACCTCCCATGCAGAGGATTGAAACACAAAACGGCGGATCACATCATGGACTCGAACCGCCCCGCACGCAGCCAGCGGGCCGCATCGAGGGCGTGATACGTAATAATCCAGTCCGCACCCGCCCGATGGATGGCTGTCAGAATCTCGAACACAATACGTGCCTCGTCCAGCCACCCCTGCTGTGCGGCCGCTTTCACCATCGCATATTCACCCGAAACGTTATACGCTGCGAGCGGAACTGACCACCGATCGCGCGCCTCCCGTAAAACGTCCAGATATGCCAGCGCCGGTTTGACCATGAGGATGTCGGCACCCTCTTCGAGATCGCGTGCCATTTCCAGCAACGCTTCTCGCCGGTTCATCGGCATCTGGTATGCCCGGCGATCACCAAATGCGGGTGCCGAATCGGCGGCTTCCCGAAACGGCCCGTAAAACGCCGACGCGAACTTGGCCGCATAGGCAAGAATCGGCACATGCGCGAAACCGTGATCGTCGAGGACCTTGCGAATGGCCTGCACCTGTCCGTCCATCATGGCCGAGGGGGCGACAATATCGGCACCCGCTTCGGCGAGCGATAACGCAGTACGTGCCAGCAAATCCAGCGTGGCATCGTTCAGGATTTCACCGTTCCGAACGACCCCGCAATGCCCGTGGCTGGTATACTCGCACAAACACACGTCCGTTATGACCACCAGTTGATCCGCATACCGTTCTTTCAGTGTCTGCACAGCCCGCTGTACGATGCCCTTCGGATCGTACGCTTCAGAACCCTGGGGATCTTTCGTACGCGGAATGCCGAAGAGAATCACACTGCAGATCCCCAGTTCCAGTGCCGCATCGACAATTTCCGGCAGCCGATCGATGGACCACCGGAACTGCCCCGGCATGGAGGGAATGGGATCCCGGCGGCGATCCCCCGGTTGAACGAACAGCGGCAACACCCAGCGGCGCGGGGTCAGTTCCACTTCCCACAGCATTCTGCGCAAAACAGGCGTTCGACGTAAACGACGTAAACGCTGGATCGGAAACGGCATACTGCACCTCACCGGGGATCCGACGACCGGGTGGTTCCCATATTATCGAACCCCTGATCGGCTTGCAAACGGTCGACGTTTCCCTGCATATTGGGAGCGCACTGCACCCACCCGGGATCTTGAAACATTCGGAGCGCCGTCAGCGATGGACAGGTGCAAGATATGGATTTACGGGGCCGCCTGGGGATGCGCGTGTGCTACGGTCTGGCTCGCGGCGGCCCTGACACCCGCCCTGGCCGTACTCGCCGGAGCGGCGAGTGTCGTCACCTGGATTGCGAGCCGACGGTGGTTGCAGGGAACGGTACTGTGCCTGCACACGATCGTCTACTGGCTGCCCGCGATATTCTTCGGGATCGGTTACCATCGGTTTCACATGGCCTTTGTCCCCTGGATGATCGCCCTGCTTATCGTGATCGGCCGGCATCGCACGCTCCGCCGCTGGTACATGCCGCGCTCCTGGCAACGACCCGTGGTGGGATGGGCTGTACTCGTCGCACTGAGCTGGCCGATCGGCGTCTGGCGGGAACTCCATTTCATTCTTCCGGGCGAAACACTCGGTCATGCGGTCAACAACATTCGTGGACTGCCCGCACTGACCGCCGCATTCTGGGTCGCCCGAACGGCGCTCATGCATCTGGTCGCGGTCCTCTGGCTGGACACCCTGTACGGCGATGCCGGACGTACGGACACCCGCACCGGCCTGGCCCACCGGATCCTTCACGCACTCCGGTGGGGATGGATCGGGGTAATCGCCGTTGCGATCCTGCAGGCATTTGTGGATCTGCGCCTGCTGAACGGCGCGTACTGGATCCGTCAGGCCCGTGTCTCCGGCGCACTGCGGGACGCCAATGCACTCGGTACGCTCGCAGCCACGTGGATTCTGATGCCCGCTTCGCACAACAGAAACGCGAAATACCGGTGCTTCCGCGCGGTATGGCTCGGTGTCGGACTGTGGACCGTGTGGATCTCCGGATCGCGTGCGGCCGTATTGATGTTGGGGATCGGCCTTGCCTGGTGGAGCATGCACATGTGGTTCCGGAGCCGGCACAAGCGGGATCGACGCTCGACGGCGACGGCGCTCCAACCGTCGGTCATTTCCGGGTGGATCGGTATCGTATGCGTCGGCATGCTTACGGTCCTTTGCATTCCCCCTGGGATCGATACCGGATGGAAACGGATCACCGCAATTGCCCGTGCGGCAGGGACAACCGGCAGTCTGGCCGCTCTGTGGGCACAACTCGGCGAGCGTCCCGTGTTCTGGAAATCCGCGCTGGCCGTTTTCCTGGATGCGCCCCTGACCGGTATCGGACCCGGTGGCGTGGATATCGTATTGACTGACTATGCCTGGCGCCATGGGTGGGGCAAACGGATCCTCCCCTTTGAGAGTGCACTGAATGCGGTTATTCAATTTTTTGCGGAGTACGGCCTTCTCGGGGGGATGTATTTCTGGATCGCGATCCGATCGCTCTGGAGATCCCGACGGTTCCTTTTCCCGCCCGATCGATGGACAGCGCTTGGACTCGCCTGGGTTGTGAGTCTCTGTTTCGGCGTGCATATTCAGCATCCGGCCGTACTGTGGACGCTGTTGCCGTTGATCGTGGTATGGATGAAACAGAGAACAATGCGGACCACGGTCCCGATGCCCGGATTTCCGAAATCTCGAACACTGCACCAGATCCTGGGCATTGCGGTGCTGTACAGTATCTTACTCCTGATCGCCAGCGTCTCGGTATACTTCCCGGGGCTACGTCCGCGGGTGTGAACGCGCACGTTGACCGCACGCGATCATCGCTGCTCTCCGGTACATTCGTCTTCCGCGATGCGACGATACAGCATGGGACCGATCCACCGAAACAGAAACGCAACCCCCAGACCGGCCGCAGCGTCTACCGCATAATGAAACCGACCGTACACGGTGCCCACGACCAGACCGATGGCGAACGGTAACATGATCCAGAACAGACGCGGCGCCATCGTCCATGCACAGAGCAGTGTGACCACACCGGCCGCGACATGGCTGCTTGGAAACGCGGTACCGCGTGCGGCACCCTGCGAGAGGATCCAGTGACTCAATCGGTAAAACGGGCCTCCACGCAACGTGGGGTCCAGCGGGGCCACGGAGTATCGGGGACCCTCGACAGGGAAGAAAATAAACCACAGGTAACAGAAATAAAACGTCAGCAAAAGCGTGAACACGTAAATCTGGTACTGACGATACCTCCGCCCGCAGTAAAGTGTGAGACTGAGGGCCACGATCATCCAGTAGTAACTGATGTAACTGAAATGCAAAAACTCGGACAGTACCAGATGATCGATCCACTGGCTCAACCGCATGACCGGTGCACTCGGAAACAACCACTGTTCCCAGCGACGTACAAGGGGATCGTAATATCGATCCGTCACGATGCGATTGAGCACGGCGAGTTCACGATATAGAAAAGGCAACGCCGCCACCGGGTACAACGCGTGGAGCCACTGCAATCCGGATCGATATGCCGGAGGCCGCACGGACAGCCAACGGCGCAGGAGCACAATAGCCCCGATGGCCAGCCAATGGATGACGAAGATGATCCGGTGGGACACTGCGGGCACACCGTTCCACCAGTAAATGACCGATGTCCCCGCCAGGTAGAGGATCACGAGCCTGTCGACCATCGGGCGGATCACCAGCCAGCGGGGATCGGTTTCAGGCAGTTGCCACCGATTTCGGACAGCGGATCCAGCCATGATCCCGATACCACGCAATGGTCTCCCGAATCCCCCTTTCCAGCGAATATCGCGGACGAAACCCGGTATGCTGCAAGAGTTTTTCCGTCCGGCACACCCAGCGCGGTTGCAGGATCTCCCGGACCTTATCCCGATTCAGCATCGCGGACCGGCCGAACAGACGGGCCATCGTTTCCGTGAACGTTGCCGCGGTCCAGAGCGTCCAGGGGGGAATGGTGACCGTTCGGGGACGTCGGACACCGCAAATGCGGGTCAGCGTCTCCGCCACCTGGCGCCAGGAATAGGGTTGCACATCCGCAATGAAATACGTTTCCCGATACGTGTTCGGATGCGCATACACATGCAGGATCCCTTCCACAAGGTCCCGCACATAGATCAAACTGAACTGGCGTTCCGGATTCCCGAGGTACACGCACCAACCGCGTGCGGCAATACGAAAGTACGGCAGCGTGGCGCGATCACCGGGACCGTATACGGCGGGCGGACGCAATATCGTCCATCGGATGAATTCCGGAAGCCCGTGCACGATCTGTTCTGCCTGCCATTTACTCTCCCCGTAGGGCGACACCGGACGCGGGGGCGTGGTCTCGTCCACGGCGGGGGTATCGATGGCGGGACCGGCAGCGGCCAGGCTACTGATGAACACGAAGCGTCGGGGTTTCCCCTCGGCGATCATCGCTTCGACCAGACGACGGGTGCCTTCCGTGTTCACCCGAAAATATTCTTCCGTCCGGCGTGCCTGAATTTTACCCGCCAGGTGGATGACTCCCGCGCCAGCGCGTACGCCCGTTCGTAATGCGGCGACATCTTCCAAGGAACCCTCGATCCAGGTCAACCCCGGTGGACGCCAGGACTGCGGACGCCGTGTCAACGCGTATACGGTATATCCTCTCTCCAGCAACAGGCGGAGCAGGTGGTGCCCGATGAACCCCGTTCCCCCCGTGACAAATACGGCCACCATCGGTCTGCCTCATCGGAATCGTATGCAGTCACAGACTACTCCGCACTCGGACGAATGGCCATCAGACGTTCACCATACTCGACCGGTGCGCCGTTGGCCACATAGATGGCCACGACCTCGCCGTCCACATCGCTCTGGATCTCGTTCATGATCTTCATGGCCTCGATGATGCACACCGTCTGTCCTTTGCGCACCCGGTCACCGACTTCGACAAACGGCGGTGCATCCGGAGCCGGGGCCCGGTAGAACGTGCCCACAATGGGCGATCGGATATAATGCAGTGCCGCCTCTTCCGCTGGCAGGGCCTCTTCCGTTGCTGACGGGGTCGACTCAGCTGAAGCCGGTACCGGAGCGGGTTCCGATACGGGCGAAGGGGTATCCTTTGCCGTACCGAGTTGCTGCAACAGGGTCCACAACCACGGCGGAAGGGAATTGCCCACGCCAGACTCTCCGGACGGTTGCTGCACGATACGAATCCTGAGATCACCGTGACAAAACTCGAATTCATGAATGTGGTGTTCAGCGAGTAACTGCAATAGTGCACGAATGTGTTCAATATCGATCTGCGCAGCGACCGATACGGACGATGTGTCCACCGCGGGCCGTTTCTCTTTGGACTGTGCCATAACTCACGCTCGCCCGATATATTCGCCGGTCCGGGTATCCACGGTAATCTCCTCACCTTCCTGAACGAACAGGGGTACCTGAACCACCGCGCCGGTTTCCAGCACGGCCGGTTTGGTTCCCCCCGTTGCCGTATCCCCCCGTACACCGGGATCTGTCTGGACCACCCGAAGCGTGACAAACTTGGGCAGGACGATGCTCAGGGGTGTACCCTCGTGAAAGAAAATGGTGACTTCCGTACCCTCTTTCAAAAACTTGATGGCTTCGCCGACCTGATCGCGAGGAATGGGAATCTGGTCATAGGTCTCCAGATCCATGAACACGAGTTCATCGCCCTGCGCATAGAGGTACTGCATTGGTTTTTCTTCCACCTCTGCGACATCGACCATTTCACCGGCGCGGAAGTTCACATCGAGCACCTGTCCGGTACGCATGTTCTTCAACCGTGTCTTCACAAACGCCTGACCCTTCCCGGGTTTCACGTGCTGGAACTCGATCACCTCCCATACCTGGTGGTGGTACAGGATTTTCAAGCCGGTTTTGAAATCGTTGGTCGATATCTGCATCCTGACCCCCTCTCCTCATGGCGGGTGATTATGCGGTCCATACGAGTCCGGCCAGCAGTGCGGTACGGTACGGGACGCAGGTCAGATCCATCCATTCCAGGGGACTGTGTGCATGGTCGCCCTCCACTCCGAGGCCATCCAGCACTTCAGCGCCCGCAGCGGCGGCGTGTGCAGCGTCACTGCCGCCGCCGACACGTATTCCCTCGAGTTCACGGCCCAGCCACCGGGCAATCATACGCGCCTGCCGGAACACGCGCTCGGTAGCCGTACGGGGCATCGGTGGTGTTCCACGCTGGAGACGCACCCGGATTTCCGTATCTGTGAGTTCTTCCGGGTCGGTTCCCACCGGTTGCAGCCGCACCAGCCAGTGTTCCAGTCGATCCAGCGTTGCGGTATCCAGGTAACGAACGTCGTACGTCATCTCACACGTATCGGGGATCTGATTGACTCTTGCACCGCCACGGATCCGCGTCAGCGTCAGCCACAGGCGATCTCCCGGCACATGCCAGCTCCGCAACCAGGCATGCAGCCCGATGGCCCGTTCGATCGCATGGACCCCTCCCGTGCGCAGTCCCGGATGCCCGGAACGCCCACGCAGCTGGATCTCCAGCGTGGCCACACCGTATCGCTCGACCTTTACGGCGCCTTGCGATCCGGCCGGTTCAAGGCAGAGAACCACACGACTCTTCCGGGCCACTTCCGCAATCACATGCCGACTATACCGACTGCCGATCTCCTCGTCCGGCGTCCACAGGAAAGCGATCGTGCGATGCCGGGGCCAGGCGTCCAATGTGTGCAAACACCGGGCGAGATATACCGCAAGCGCAACCCCACCTTTCATATCGAACACGCCGGGACCGGTCACCCGATCGCCCTCGATGCGAAAGGGCATCGTTGCCAGTGTTCCGACCGGCCAGACCGTATCCAGATGGCCGAGCAGGGTCACATCAAAACGCTGCGGCATGGCGTCGTCTGTCGACACCCATTGCAACAGTACGGCCGCCCCATTCTCCAGGGGGAAGGTTCGACTTCGTATGTGCAGTTCCCGCATCATCCCGACGATCCAGTCGATCAACGGCCGCATCCGTTCCGGCGCGTCACTCGGGGTTTCCCGGGTCACGAGTTCGGTCAGAACGTCCCGATACAGGTCCATATGATCCCGTGCCCAGGCGTGAACCCGGTTTACCCTTTCCTGCAGGTGCTCAGTCATCCGTATGCACCTCTCCGTCGCGTGCAAGTGCCACCAGTCCCGGCAACGGTTGACCGGCGAGAAATTCCAGACTCGCCCCACCACCGGTCGAGGCATGGGACACTTGATCGATCAATCCCATCTGCTGAAGCACGGCCAGCGAGTCCCCTCCACCGACAACGGTGAATCCGGAACACGTGGCCACTGCTTCGGCAATCGCCCGGGTGCCCTTCGCAAACGCCGGTTTCTCGTACACCCCCATCGGACCGTTCCAGAAAAGGGTCCGTGCCCGCTGGATGATCTGCATATACCGGGCCACCGTCTCCGGACCGATATCGACACCCATGCCGTCGCCGAAAGATTCGCCGGTCGGTACGATTCGATACGCGTCCGTGTGTTCGAGATCGGTAACCACGACGTGATCGACGGGCAGGTGCATTTGTATTCCGCGTTGTTCCGCCAGTGCCAACACCCGTGCACAGTCGTCCAGACGCTCCGGTTCCCAGCGCGATCGGCCGATATCATACCCCTGGGCCTTCAAAAAATGTAAAACTCATGGCGCCGCCGATCAGAATGTCGTCCACAGCCCGCTCGAGCAGATTGCGCAATACCGGCAATTTATCGGAGACCTTCCCTCCTCCGAGAATGACCACATACGGCCGATCGGTCGTCCGCAGTAACTGCTGCAACGCACGGACTTCCCGTTCCATGAGCAATCCCATCCCGCGTTCGGTAAAGTGGCGTGTCATCGCGTCGACTGAAGCGTGTGCGCGGTGTGCAGCGCCGAATGCATCGTTGACGTAGACGTCTCCCAACCGCGCGAGTTGCGCGGCGAACGCCGGGTCGTTTTGTTCCTCTCCCGGATAAAACCGGAGGTTCTCCAGCAACAGTACCTGACCCGGTGCAAGGCGTTGACTCAATGCCTCCACCGCGGGTCCGACGCAGTCATCAACAAAGTACACCCGCATTCCGGACAAACGCTCCAGAATCGGTGCGACCGGT
>CAZIRO010000002.1:0-10146 GCA_964541595.1 uncultured Acidobacteriota bacterium | reverse complement strand
GGTGCCAGGCTGTATGCGGGATTTCTCTGGCCTTTCGGTCTCCCCAGATGGGAGGCCACGATGATCCTGGCTTCCTGCGCGCGTAAATGGTGTAGTGTCGGCAAAACGGCGCGAATGCGCGTGTCATCCAGTACGGTGCCGTTCTGAATCGGCACGTTAAAGTCCACGCGCAAGAACACCCGGCGGCCGTGCACATTCAGATCACGAACTGTTCGGATGACGTCAAGCCACTGCATCGGTTGACTCCATGGTCGGAGAAACGTTTCCCGAGCCGTCCCCAGGGGGATACATCTGTCCGCATCCGTTGCCACGGATGCATCCGGGACCGCGGAATACCAGCGATCAAACTCCGCGCTCGATCAGGTAGAGCACGAGATCGCGCATTCGACAGGAGAACCCCCACTCGTTGTCATACCATGCCGTGACAGCAACGGTCGTGCCGTTGACCACACGGGTCATCGGACCGTCGACCACTGCCGAAAACGGCGATCGGATGTAATCACTGGAAACGAGCGGTTCTTCCGTATACGCGAGAATGCCCTTCAGGGATGTCTCCGCCGCGGTGCGAAACGCCTGATTGACCGTTTCGACCGTCACCTGTTGCGCCACATGGGCCGTGAGTTGAATCACGGAAACGTCCGGCACCGGAACCCGCAACGCGATCCCGTCCAGTTTGCCCTTCACCTCCGGCAGGACTTCACCCACGGCGACTGCCGCACCTGTGGTCGTGGGAATGATGTTGATGCCGGCCGCACGCGCACGGCGCAGGTCCCGGTGCGGCAGATCGAGCACACGCTGATCATTCGTATACGCATGGGTGGTGCACATGAACCCGGACACGAATCCGAAATTTTCCAGCAGCACCTTGACCACCGGAGCAAGACAGTTGGTTGTGCAACTCGCATTGGAGAGAATGAAGTGTTTCGCGGGATCGTACTGCGTATGATTCACTCCCATGCAGATAGTAATGTCCGGCTGTTTTGCCGGTGCGGAGATGATCACCCGCCTGGCCCCTGCCGTCAGGTGTTTGCTCGCGCTCTCGCGGTCACGAAACACGCCGGTGGACTCGATCACGATGTCCACCCCGAGGTCTTTCCAGGGCAACTGTGCCGGATCCCGCTGACTGAACACCTGGATGCGTTTGCCATCCACGAACAGGGCGTCCGTTTCGTAATGCACCTCTCCCTCGAACCGGCCCATAATGGAATCGTATTTCAGCAGATGCGCGAGCGTACGGGCATCCGTGATGTCGTTCACGGCGACGATCTCAAACGCGGTCTCCCGATAGGCAGCACGAAAGAAATTGCGCCCGATACGACCGAATCCATTGATGCCGACCCGTACTGTCATGATCGACCTCCTGTACCTCGATCGGAGTTTCCAGCGGGCCGCAACCAGCGAATGGAATCACACTGCACCGGTTGCTGCATGTGACTCCCGGTAAATGGCGGTCACGGTTCGATACATGACAAGCGCGGCAACGGGACATCCGTTCATACCCCCCACCCGTTGCCAGCACCACACCCCGAACGGCCGAACTTCCGCGTTCCGGTACTTCGAAATCTTCAATCTTCCCTATTATAGAAACATTAATCCTTCAGGCAAATCGAGAATGGAACGGATTCCCACGAGACGGGGCGCCAGTCGCCCCGTGGGGGCTTTCCCGTCGTGTACCCAGATACATTGAAAACCCCACCGGTGTCCCATCCGGACGTTGCGCATGAGATCGTCCACATACAGGCTACGGGATGGGATCAGGTGTAACCGGCGCACAAGCGTGGCATACGCCTCCCAGTTGGGTTTGGGAATCATACCGAGATCTTCAATGGTGATCCACCCATCAAACAGGTCCGCGATCCCGAGCAGTTCCAATACCCGTACGGTGTGTTTGCGATCGCTGTTGGAAAAGATGACCCGCCGTACGGGTATGGTCTGCAACACCGAACGCAGTTCCGGCATCGGTTGCAGAAACGCTTCCAGCGGAATATCGTGTGCATAGTCCATGAACTCCATCGGATCGACGTCCGGAAAATACAATCGAAGCCCCCGGAGCGTGGTACCGAACCGGCTCATCCAGCGGACGCGCAACGCGCGTGCCTGTGCGTCCGGGATCCGTAACCGTTCGGTCAAGAACGATTGAATGCGCGCATCGACGAGATCGAACACACCGGTGCGCGCCGAGTACAGTGTATTGTCCAGGTCGACGATCAGATGCGTCCACATACGCTGCTCCCGGGACCCGGATCGCCCGCCAGGACCATTGAATTTAGCCGATCCCTGTGCTAATGTCCATCCGGACGTTCTGGGATCGGGACAGGCCATGGGACATGCGCACCACCGGATCCACCGGTGTGCCGGTGGCCACCGGTCTCCGGTGTCGGGTGTCGGGTCGCAGAAAGACCAGCATCTCATGGGCTGGGGATAGCACATGACCGCATGCGGACCCACGGTGTCCCATGGCCTGTTCCGATTTCAGGGACGTTGACCCACGGCTGGAGAAACTCCGAAAACAGATTCGCCGGAACACTCGGGAGGGACAACCGTCATGCGATGGATACACACCCGGTGGGGGACCCTGACCGCCATCGTGTTGTGGACATTTCTCGCCACCGGCTGCGGATTTCTCTTTCACAACCGCTGGCTCTTGCCGGTACTGCAAACACTCCCCATCTACGTGTACATGATCCATCGTATTCGACAGGGTGCGTGGCGTATGGCCATTCTGGATATGGCCGCCTGGGCGGTGGCCCTGGGGGTGGCGACCACCTGGGCCGTCTATCTCGTCGGCCTGGAAAGTGGCCGGTGGATTATTCACGGCCCCGCATACCGGGAGGAGATGTTTCAGTGGTTGCGGACCGGAGTGGGTATGGAATCCTCACCCGCTCAGTTTCTTCCGCGCCATCTCATCGAAGTCACCATATTCGCCCTGCTTTCGGTCGCCACCGCCAGTCTCGTGTCCATGCACGGCGGGGCCATCCTCATGAACTATATGAGTTACTATGTCGGTTGCCTGATGGTGTACAGTGATCATCCGCTGTGGACGTTCCTGCTCGGGTGGAAGGTTTACGCAGTCATCCGGGTATGTGCATACGTCATTCTCGGGGTGCTCCTCGCGGAACCTCTCGTGTACCGTATCCTGCGCCGACCGTATTCACTGTATCCCCGCAGGGTCTGGTTCGGTCTGGCGATCGTCGGTCTGGTGCTGGACGTGGTGCTCAAGACCTGGCTGGCCCCGCACTACCGTGTCTGGATCCTGCACCACGTTCACCTGCCATGACGGCGGATGACGGAACGATCCCGCGTCGATCGGCGCGTCATGTATCGGCAGCCGGCGCCGATTCCGCCCGTTCCGGGGCCGTTCCGGAGAGCATGCGCAGCAGTTGATGCACGGCTGCATAGTCGTCCTCACCGTACCCGTGATGGAATGCGGCCTGATACACGGACGTGATGCTCATCGTTACGGGCGTATAGGCAGAAAATCGGCGTCCGGCGTCGAGAATTGCCCAGAGATCTTTGAGCATCCATTTCAGGGGGAAGGACGCCTGAAACGTCTCCTCATAGAGCGAGCGGAACTTGCCCTCAAACATGGGACAGTAAAGTTTGGAATGCTTGATCACCTCCCACATGCGCAGGGGATCCAGTCCGACCTGCTGACCAAAATTCATCCATTCCGCAAACCCTTCCATCATATGCGCAAGCAGGAGATTGCTCGTCAGTTTCATCAGTGTACCCGCTCCAACGGCACCGGCCTGAACGACATGTCCGAGTGTGGCAAACAGTGTTTCAGCGCGGGCAATGACGTCCGGATCGCCCCCGACCATCACCACCAGCCGCCCCGCCTCAGCCTCACGCACACTCCCGAGTACGGGGGCATCCAGAAACCACATCCCGACACGCAGTGCCTCCTGCGCAAGGCGTACCGTGGTGGTATAGTCCAGCGTCCCCATCTGCACCCAGAGCACACCGGACCGCGCATGCCCACGCATGCCCCCGTCCATCGACCACACGGAATACGTCACCGGGCCATCGGCCAGCGCGGTCAGCCAGATCGATGGTTCGGCCAGCACGTCCGGAAGGTGGGTGGACCCGAAAATACCCTCGGCCTGCAGATCGTGTAACCGTTCTGCCGTACGGTTCCAGACCCGTACGGTCCAGCCGGCCCGGTGAAGCCGACGGGCTATGGCACGTCCCATACGACCGGCACCGAGAATGGCCACGCTTTTTTCCGTCATCCCGTTTCCCCCGCAATCAGATGGTACAGTACATCCAGATCCACATCGGCAACCGTCCAGGGAATGACCCCCGCCGCACGGACCTGGGCAAACCCCTCGTCACGCCAGCGCAACGCCCCGATAATGGCCATACGTTGCACATCTCCGGGGATGTGCGCGTATCCCCGCACGACCGCACCGCTCCGGAAATACCGGGCACTCTCAACCACGTGCGGTGTCACCTCGGAGACCACCCAGACGGCAAACCACGCCGGGCGATTTCGTTCCACATAACCGGCCGCGAGCAGGTCCGGGGTCGGCCGCACTTCGGACGGACGAATCCGAACAGTGCCGAGGTGCCACCCCCGCCAGTGAAACCAGGGCTGCAGGATCGCCATCACCATCGGTATGTTCGCATGCACCACCGTTTCTCCTCCCACCTGCATACCCGACACCTGACGCCTGGGACCTGACACCTGGGACCTGAGACCTGACACCGGTGGATCCGGTGGTGCGCATGTCCCATGGCCTGTCCCGATCCCATCCCGTTTTTTGACCTCACATGCGTTTTATATTAAGGTAAAACGCGAACGAATTCACTCTGCGCCGGGTCCGAACGACAGGAACGGTGCAGGATGGAGTGGAAGTCCATGCAACATATGCACCGCAGAGGGATGCTCCAGTACCTCGCGGTCGGTACAGTACTGATCGCGATCGGATGGATGGGTGCTCACATCGGTTCAGCACGTGCCGCTCGCCCCCTGCCGGAAGCCTACACGCATGCACTCACCGCGCTGCAACAGGAAGAGTGGTATGAAGCCGTGCTGCTTCTGGAAGAAGCCGTACTGGTTCTGCCTCCGCGGACGGTTCAGCAACAGCGCCAACCCGCGACATACTTTCCGTATCTGTATATGGCTTACGCGTATGCGCACCTCGGGCAACTCGACGCGGCCCGCGCATTCTATCGGTTGGCCCAGCGTCTGGGTGGTTATATGGAACACCCCGAAACACGCAAAATTGCCGTATGGCTGGAAAAGACACTGTACGGAGAAACCGGACCCCTGGTGCCGCCTTCGGAACCCCCACCCCCAGAACCATCGGAGTCCGCATCGAAAGAAGCACCCGCAGATACGTGCACGGTCCGACCCGCTCCGGATCCGTATCAGCTCCCCTGGTACTTCCATTACGCGCTCGGTACGGAACTGATCGAGCGGGAACAATACCGCGAAGCGTTGCGCAGTCTGCAACGGGCGGTGATGCTGAATCCGGAACCCGCGCCGAAAAAACGGACGTACGGAATGTGGCATATCGTGTATCGTCCGTATTACTATATTACGCTGGCGTTCTACCGTATGGGCCGTTATGACTGTGCACGGCAGTATGCCGAGAAATCGATCCGGTATCGGGAAATTCCACCAGGCCACGCGGACTATCCGGCATGGCACCGCCTGCTGTCCCAGCTCGGGATGACGCAGCCGTAAAACAGTGAAAAACGCATCGCCCGTGCGGATATCGATATCCCGGGAACGCGCCGTGAGGTATGCAGCATGCACCGAACTGGGCCGTCCTCCCGGACACGCAGATTCCTGAGGGAACGCGCGATCGTGCTCGCTCACCGCGATGGTCCACGTAGCGCGCGCTGGATATGGTTCTACACCGAGCAGTCTGGTGTGCTTGAAGCCATCGCCGAGTGTGCACGTCGACCGCGACGTCACTGGACCGGTACACTGTTGCCGCTGAATTACGGTCAACTCACCTATCGACTGGCGCACGCGGAGACCACGGCGCGACTGATCAGTTTCGATCTGGAATGGAGTCCGTATCTGCGCGGGGATCTGCACCGGTTGGCCGGTCCCGCCGGACTCGGATTGACCAGTTACTGTGCGGAACTGACCTGTGCGTTGCTCACCGGAATGCTCACGGACACGTTTCTCTTTCAGCAACTCATGGAGATCAGTCATTTGCTCATTACGCCGGTGCCCATGCGCGCGCTCGCCGTCGCCTGGACCTGGCAGGTGCTGTGCCATCACGGTGAACTGGTATTGCACGGGGGCTGTACGGCGTGCGGTCAAATGGTGCAGGGCACCCGACAGCCGCTGGTATGGACCGTTTCCGGACAGATCTGGCATCCGCAGTGTCGTACGGTGCGGGATGCGCACGATCTGACTGTTGACCCCGAAATCAGCGGTATCTTACACTGTCTGCGCAGTCATGGGATCGCGTCCATTCCCCCGGAATCCCCCGCCTGGTCCGTGCTCGCCCGGTGGACTCCAGGGTGGACGTTCCTGCGCGCACGCGTGGAGACCATTCTGGGTCGTCCGCTCCGATCTCTGCAGGTGATGGCGGATCTGGCGGCCACACCGTCCCAAACACCATGAACCGGACAGGTCGGATGGTCCGATGTTGCAATGGCTGGAACTGTTTAAAGAGGCACAGGAAATTTCCCGGCGGATTGAAGAGGAACTCGCGCAAATCGAGATCGAAGTCGCGGTCCATCAGGATCGTATTCGCATCCGAATGGACGGCACCAAAACGGTGACCGATCTGGAGATCGCTCCTGAACTGCTGCACCCCGATCGTAAGGACGAACTGGAACGCTGGTTGCTGATCGGGCTGCAACAGGCAACGCAACGGGTGGATGAGGAAGTGCGTCAACGGGTACAGCAGTTCCTGCCGCCCGGCCTGCGTCTGCCGGGATTTTCCTGATCCGTGTCCACCCGACAGCACGCTGTCGGATACGGAGAGCAACCCGATGACCCAGATTCCGCTTCCTTCCGTGCAACGCCTGGTCCGGGCGCTGATGCGCCTCCCGGGGATCGGGCCACGTACGGCGCAGCGTCTGGCCATGCATATCCTGCAGATGCCCATCGACGCGGTGCGTCAACTCACGGAGACGATCCGCAGTGCCCGTGAAAATGTGCGGTTGTGTGTGGAATGTTTTGCCATGGCCGAAAGCGAACGGTGTGCGATCTGTACGGATCCCCGACGGGATGAGACTGTCATATGCGTGGTCGAAAACCCGTTCAACGTCTGGGCTATCGAGCGCACCGGCACATACCGCGGGCGTTACCATGTGCTTCTGGGGGTGCTCTCTCCGCTGCAGGGGGTGGGACCGGAAGATCTCACGATATCGGCGTTGTTGCAACGCCTTCGGAGGGGATCCGTCCGGGAGGTCATTCTGGCACTCAATCCGACGGTGGAAGGGGAAGCCACCAGCGTATATCTCGCACAGCAAATTCGCCCGCTCGGTATCCGCGTCACCCGACCGGCGTCCGGATTACCGATGGGCACCGACATTGAATATGTCGATGAACTGACCCTTTCCCGGGCCTTCCAGGGCCGGCAGGAAATATGAGCGGAGGCGCAGGCATTAAACCTGATATTTACCAAAATCCTCGGGTTCCATATTCTCCAGCCACTGCTGTACGGATTCAGCCGACTCGTGCAGGTCGATGGTGCGGGCTTCCATCAGTACACGTTCGTGGACATAGATCGGCGCGTTAAACCGCAGTGCCAGCGCAATCGCATCACTCGGACGTGCGTCGACGATCACGATGTCCTCACCCGTTTGCAACACCAGAATGGCATAAAACGTGTTGTCCTGAAGATCGTGGACGACCACCTTTTGCAAACGCGCGTTCAGGCTTTCGATCACGTTGTGGAGGAGGTCATGGGTCATCGGGCGGGGGGGCTGGACGTTTTCGAGCTGCATGGCAATGGCACTGGCCTCCGCCATGCCGATCCAGATGGGCAGGAGGGATTCTCCTTTCTGATCGACCAGCATGACGATCGGCATGCGATTGAGCGGGTCCATAAAGAGGCCTTTAATCTGCATCCGCACTTCACGATTTTTCGATTGGTCGTGCATAACACCCTCCGCGAGTCCGGGTCCCGTTCGCACAGTCTATCGTGCATACAAATTTAAGCGCTGGCCGGGAAGGTGTCAACCACGGAACCGAATCTACCCCGAAAGAAACGCATAATATTTATTCGCGATGAGTGTATCGAAATGTGTTCACGGGTACACCCGCACCGTCCCGATACGGAATCATCACCACGCCCCGAACACGCCTCACAGCCGCCGCCTGGTCTGGAATCGGGACAGGCAACGGGACACGGAACGGGAAGTGGAGGCCGCGATGGGTCCATTTTTCCATCCCTGATCCCTGCCACCGGGGACCTGACACCTGGTACCCGGAACCTGAGTCCCGACACCTGACCGTGGGCGTACATGCCGTCCATCCGATGTCCCATTGTCTGTCCCGGTCTTCGTCCCGGCCTGAGATCCGATCATAAATTCCGGAAATGCTGAAGGGACAACGATCTGTGGAATTTACGGATTTCCGCTACAGATGAGGAAATCGTGGAATTATGATCGGATTTCCGTCCCGGCAGGTTGATCTTCTCGGATTGAGGAAGTAAAATTATGGTGTAATTTGATCGGTCCGGGCGATTTCGGCGTCGTCCCGGAAGGACGGTCGGACGCGCTCGTCGGGCCATGGACAAATGCACCGTTTTTGCGTATATTGGCACGCGGAATGCAGAGGAGGCTTCCATGGCAACGAAAAAGAATCCGTCCACACTTCCGGTCCAGGCGAAAGAAGACCGGCAGCGCATGCTGGAAACGGCGATGCTGCAACTGGAGCGTCAGTTTGGCAAGGGCATCATCATGCGGCTGGGGCAGCGGGAAGCTGCCGCACGGGTGCAGGTGATCCCTTCCGGAATTCTGAGCCTGGACGCCGCGCTGGGTGTCGGGGGATTTCCCCGCGGCCGCATTGTGGAAATCTTCGGCCCGGAAATGTCCGGGAAGACCACGCTGGCGTTGCACATGATTGCTCAGGCGCAGAAGTACGGTGGCGTGGCCGTTTTCATTGATGCAGAGCACGCCCTAGATCCGGAATACGCCCAGCGGCTGGGCGTACACATTGACGATCTGATCATCTCTCAGCCGGACTATGGAGAACAGGCGCTCGAGATCGCCGAAACGTTGATCCGCAGTGGTGGCGTGGACGTTGTGGTCATCGATTCGGTGGCCGCGCTGGTGCCCAAAGCCGAACTCGAAGGCGAAATGGGGGACCAGCATGTGGGGCTGCAGGCGCGTTTGATGTCGCAGGCGTTGCGGAAACTCACCAGTATTGTCAATCGATCCCGGACGTGCCTGATCTTCATCAACCAGATCCGTGAGCGTATCGGGATTATGTCATTTGGTGGGGGGGAGACCACCACCGGTGGACGCGCGTTGAAGTTCTATGCCAGCATGCGGATCGACGTTCGGAAAGTCGCCACGATCAAGCAGGGCGACCGGGTGATCGGTGCCCGCACGCGAATTCGTGTGGTCAAGAACAAAATGGCGCCACCGTTCCGTCAGACGGATGTGGACCTGATGTTCGGAGAGGGATTTTCCCGGGAAAGCGATCTCCTCGATCTCGGGATGGAGTACAAACTCGTCACCCGTTCGGGTGCATGGTACGCGTACGGTGAACACAAACTCGGCCAGGGTCGAGAGGCGGCAAAAGCCTTTCTGCGGGAACATCCCGACCTTGCGCTGCAACTGGAAAACGCGCTCCGTCAAAAACTCGGTCTGGAACCGATATCCGAAACGCCGGCGGGCGGCGAACTCGAAGCGGCTGTTGAAGCGTAACCATGCGGATCTTGCTGGTCAACGATGACGGATTTTTCGCGCCGGGGATCTGTGCACTGCAACGGGCGTTGCAGGCATCGCATGAGGTCTGGATTGTCGCACCGGACCGTGAAGTCAGCGCGGTGGGACATGCGATCACCCTGCGCCAGGTCATTCGTTGTCGGCGTGTGGACGAGCGCGTATATGCGGTGGAGGGCAATCCAACGGACTGTGTCAACCTGGCGATATGGCATATTCTGCCGGAACCCCCGGACGTGATCATTTCCGGGATCAACGAAGGCTGGAACCTGGCGG
>CAZIRO010000001.1:0-46189 GCA_964541595.1 uncultured Acidobacteriota bacterium | reverse complement strand
GGATTCGATTAGAATAGAACGCGGTGTCGTGTCCAGAATGTACAGAACGCGGCTGGCGTTCCCCCCTCGCGTGGTATTTCCGATTGCATGATCACCGGTGCGGTGTCTATACGAATTTGCTGCTGGAGGGTGGGGTATGAATCGTGTGCAGGCCGGTATGTTTGCCGGAACGGTGTTTTTGTTTATTCTCCTTGTGGTCTGGGCATTCACGCACCCGTGGTTTCCGGAACTCGCCTCGGATCGGGCGACACTGGACACGTTTATCCGTGCCACCCTGATCATTACGGGGATTGCCTTCATTTTCACCCACATTCTGCTCGGGTGGTTCGCCTGGAAATACCGTGCGGACGCGCAGACGCGTGCGCATTACTTTCCGGACAATCCGCGTCTGGAGATCACCTGGACGGCGGTGACGGCCCTGATCCTGAGCATACTCGTTTTCGGGGCACTTCGCCTGTGGGCGCGGTTGTATACTCCGCCGCCGCAGGATGCCCTCGTGGTGGAAATCGTCGGACAGCAGTTTCAATGGAATATCCGGTATCCGGGGGCCGACGGTCGGTTCGGTCGAACGGATCCGAAGTTCATCAGTGATCAGGAGTACAACTTCATCGGCATCGATTTCGACGATCCCGCGGCCGAGGACGATATCTGTTTGCAGAACCAGTTGTTCCTCGAGGTGAACCGTCCCGTGCATCTGCAGATCCGGTCCCGGGATGTACTGCACAGTTTCTTTGTTCCGCCGTTCCGATTCAAACAGGATGCCGTCCCCGGGATGACCGTGCATGTATGGTTCACGCCGACGCGGGTGGGCAAGTTTGAGATCGCCTGTGCAGAACACTGTGGCCTCGGCCATTACCGGATGCGGGGGTTTGTATACGTTTTGCCGTCAGAAGAGTTTCGCTCCATGATGACCACACTGACCATCCCCGCATCGGTATTGCAACAGTATCCGAAAGACTTTCAATTCGATACGCTGACGCTGTGCACGGAATAGGCCGTCCATATATGGAGGGTGCCATGGCGCAACACAACCATCACACGGAACCGCAGAGTTTCATTCGAAAATATGTCTTCAGCATGGACCATAAGGTCATTGCCAAACAGTATTACATTACGGCGATCTTTATGGCCATCGTCGCCGGTTTGCTTGCGATGCTGATCCGTATTCAACTCGCGTGGCCGCAACTGGGACAGACCTGGCTTGCCAAGTTGCTTCCGGCCGGGTTTGATCTGCAGACGGGATTGATGAAACCCGAGTTTTATCCCATGCTGTTTACCATGCATGGGACCCTGATGGTGTTCTTTGTACTGTCGACCGCACCGGTGAGCGGGTTCGGCAACTTCCTGATCCCGTTGCAGATCGGTGCGCGCGACATGGCGTTTCCCTTCCTGAACATGCTGTCGTACTGGACCTTCTTTATCGGCTGCATTGTCATTCTCTCGTCCTTCTTTGTGGAGGGCGGAGCAGCCGCTGCCGGATGGACGGCGTATCCACCGTTGAGTGCTTTGCGGGAAGCCATCCCCGGATCGGGGTTGGGACAGACGCTATGGATCATCGGGATGGTCTTTTTCATCGCATCGTTTACCATGGGGGGACTCAATTTTGTCACGACGGTGCTCAACCTGCGCACGCGGGGCATGTCGATGATGCGGTTGCCGTTGACGACCTGGGCGCTGTTCTGTGTCGCCATTCTGGGACTGCTTTCGTTTCCCGCACTGACGGCAGGTGCGATCATGTTACTCTTTGACCGGCATCTGGGCACGAGTTTCTTCCTCCCGCAGGGACTGTACATCGGTGGACACGTGGTGGAGATCCAGCAGGGTTTGACCACACAGGGCGGGTCCCCGCTGTTATGGCAGCATCTGTTCTGGTTTCTCGGACATCCGGAAGTGTACATCCTGATGCTCCCGGCCATGGGGATCACCTCGGATATCATTACCGTCTTCAGCCGGAAACCGATCTTCAGTTATAAGTCAATGGTCTATGCGATCTGGGCGATATCGGTGCTCAGTTTTCTCGTCTGGGGCCACCACATGTTCGTCAGCGGGATGAGTCCCTATCTCGGTATGGCGTTTGCCACGTTCACCCTGTTGATCGCCGTCCCGTCGGCGATCAAGGTGTTCAACTGGTTGACGACCCTGTGGCGGGCGCGGATCCGGTTTACAACGCCCATGCTGTTTGCGCTGGGTATCGTGTCACTGTTCATCAGCGGTGGCCTGAGCGGTCTCTGGCTGGGACAGCCGCCGATCGATATTCAGATGCACGATACGTATTTTGTGGTCGGTCATTTCCATCTCATTATGGCCGGCGCGGCGTTGTTCGGTGTGTTTGCTGGAACGTATTACTGGTTTCCCAAGATGTTCGGGCGAATGATGAACGAAACGCTCGGCAAGATTCACTTCTGGTTGACGTTCATCACGTACTATTCGACGTTCTTCCCGATGTACTACCTCGGCATGGGCGGTATGATGCGCCGGATCTACGATCCCACGCAGTACGATTTCCTCAAACCCCTGCAACCGCTGAACGTCTGGATCAGTATCAGCGCGTTTGTCCTCGGTGCGGCGCAGTTCATCTTCCTGTTCAACTTCTTCTGGAGCATGTTCAGGGGCAAGAAAGCGGACCGGAATCCGTGGCGGGCGAACACGCTCGAGTGGACCACGGAATCTCCGGCGCCGCATGGCAACTGGGACGGTCCGGTACCGGCGGTGTACCGTGGCCCGTATGAATACAGCGTTCCCGGCGCACCGGACGACCACATTCCGCAGCATCTGGAACCCGAAAAAGTCGGTGTCGAGGTGCACGCATGACCCGATGGGTGCATTCGGGAACCGGCGAATCCGGTCTCGACGTGCCCGTAGATACGAACGGTAACGGTAACGGCGGTGAGGGGCCCTATCCCGAAAACGAGGGTGCACTGCCCATTCATACGAAACAGATCGGGTTGTGGGCCTTTCTGGCGACGGCGACCATGCTCTTTGCGGGGTTCAGCAGTGCGTATATCGCCCGCCGGGCCGGCGCTGACTGGCAGCCGATCCGGATGCCTCCGATCCTGTGGTTCAATACGGTAATCCTCATCGCCAGCAGTGTGACGATGGAGATAGCCCGGCGGCAACTGAAACGATGGGCGACGGAAGCACTGCAACGGTGGTTGCTCATTACCGCGGGACTCGGGCTGGTGTTTCTCATCGGGCAGTATATCGCCTGGCGACAATTGCAGGCACAGGGCATTTACCTGCCCACGAACCCGCACAGTTCGTTTTTCTATCTGTTGACGGCGGTCCACGCATTGCACCTGTTCGGCGGACTTGTGGCCCTGATCGTCGTTTTCCTGCGGGCGCGTCGGGGGGTCTACACGCCGTACCACCCCGGTGTGGGACTCGCGGCGACGTACTGGCATTTTGTGGACATTGTTTGGATCTACCTGTTCGGTTTGCTATTTTATTTGGGCTGATAATGAGCGGATGGTCTGCTGGAGGAGGGGTCCGAATCACGTCGGGTCCGAACGGTACAGGCCCATGGCCAGGTCCGGCTGTATCGACTCTTAGTCGAACGGAGGGGTACCATGGCGGCTGAAACCCACACGCTGGATGTGCATGAACCGTCCCCCCTGGCGCCGAGTTGGCGAAAAGTCATGATGTGGGTGTTCATCATTACGGATGGTCTGCTCTTTGCGGGACTGCTCGCCGGATATGGCTACCTGCGTATCGCCGCACCCACATGGCCGGAACTATCCGAGGTCTTTGCGATTCCGTTTATCGCGCTGATGACGTTCATTCTGATTACGAGCAGCGCCACGATGGGATCGGCCGTGGCGGCCGCGCGTATGGGCGATCGGCAGAAGACGGCGCTGTTTCTCGGGTTGACCATTCTGGGTGGACTCGCCTTTCTCAGCTGTCAGGCGTATGAGTGGTCGCACCTGATCCATGAGGGTGCACGGTTGTGGTGGAATCCCTGGGGACCGCCCCAGTTTGCGGCATCGTTTTTCGTGCTGACCGGATTTCACGGGTCCCACGTGCTTTCCGGGGTGATCATTCTCACGATCGCGCTCATTCGCACGCTGAAACAGAAATCCACGGCCGAGGGCATCGAACTCGTGGGCCTGTACTGGCACTTCGTGGACCTCGTGTGGGTCTTCATTTTTACGCTTTTCTATTTACTGTAACCACGCAAGTGCCGCGCCACGTGTTTGGCCGACGGCGTTCCCCGCGGGTACGGCGCGGGTGACGGCACCCGGGTGTGCCTGCGGATCCGATGTGTTCCCTGTCCCATTCCCTGTCCCGACCGCGGTGGATTGTGCACGTGACAACCCGAATGGGATCGTGTACCATATGGGACGTACGGGTGAATATCACCGCGCTGTGTACCGCTGGATCCATACCGCACACGCATTTGCATCTCTCGCCTGTGGAGGCCGGTGATGTATATCGGGATACCTATCGCGACTGCGCTGCTGGCGTTGATGACGGCGATCATCCTGGCCATGTTGTTGACACGTCGGCAAACGTCGGACGGCAGTATGGCCCTGCCGGAAGCGACCGACCTCATGGAGCGGATGCGTCAGATCTCAGGGGCCATCCAGGAGGGGGCCCAGGCGTTTTTGCGCCGTGAATACAGCGTGCTCGTGCCCTTTGTGATCGTGATCACCCTGGTCCTCGGGGTGTTCATCGGATGGCGGACGGCAGTGAGTTACCTGATCGGTGCCGCGTTTTCCGCACTGGCGGGATACCTCGGAATGAGCGTCGCCGTGCGGGCCAACTGGCGTACGACGGCGGCGGCGATGCGTGGACTCAATCCGGCATTGCGTATCGCATTCTTCGGGGGTGCCGTAATGGGCCTGACGGTTGTCGGGCTGGGAGTACTCGGAGTGGCCGTACTGTACTGGGTGTTCCGGGATATCGCACCGGTCGCCGGGTTTGGGTTCGGCGCATCTTCGGTGGCCCTGTTTGCACGCGTCGGCGGCGGGATTTATACAAAGGCGGCGGACGTGGGAGCGGATCTCGTGGGTAAGATCGAGGCCGGCATTCCCGAAGACGACCCGCGCAATCCGGCAGTCATCGCGGACAACGTCGGAGACAATGTTGGGGATACGGCCGGTATGGGCGCGGACCTGTTCGAATCGTATGTCGATGCGATCATTGCGGCGATTTCTATCGCGTCCGCTACGGCGTTGATGTACCATTTCGGTCATGAACTGGCGCTGCTGCCGTTGCTGGTGGCCGGATCGGGGATCGTGGCCTCGGTCATCGGGATATTTGTCGTACGTGCGGGTGAACAGGCGTCGTTCCGTAACCTGTTGTGGGCATTGCGCCGCGGGATCTTTACCGCCGGCGCGTTGATGGTGTTGTTGACGTACGGTGTTGTCGTGTGGCTGCACGTGCATGTTGCGCTGTTCTTGGCGATCGTCGTCGGATTACTGGCTGGCATTGTGATCGGACTGGCGACGGAATATTACACGTCGTATGCCTACGGACCCACACGGTATATCGCCACACAGAGTGAAACGGGACCGGCGACGACCATTATTGGTGGGCTGTCCGTGGGGATGCAGAGTACGGCCATCCCGGTCCTCGTCGTGGCCGCTGCCATTGTCGGTGCCTATCTGATGGGGGAACAGGCACAGCCGGGACTCGGTTTTTACGGCGTCGCAGTTGCGGCCGTGGGAATGCTGTCAACACTCGGGATCACCCTGTCCACGGATGCCTACGGACCGATCGCTGATAACGCCGGTGGCATCGCTGAACAGGCCCATCTGCCGGAAGAGGTGCGGGAACGTACGGACGCGCTGGATTCACTCGGGAATACCACAGCGGCGACCGGAAAGGGGTTTGCGATCGGTTCAGCAGCACTGACCGCGCTTGCACTGATCGCCGCGTACGCCCATGCCGTGGGACTGGATCGTCTGGATCTGATGGACTATCGCACCGTCGTCGGCGTACTCATCGGTGCGGGGTTGCCGTTCCTGTTTTCGTCCTATACGCTGCGTGCAGTCGGTGAAGCCGCGCATGCGGTGGTCAATGAAGTCCGCCGCCAGTTTCGCGAAATTCCCGGACTCCTGGAGGGTAAAGCGCGACCGGAATACGCACGGTGCGTGGATCTGGTCACCCGCAACGCGCTGCGGGAGATGATCGTTCCGGGTACCATGGCTGTCGTCGCACCGATTCTCGTCGGGTTTGTGCTCGGCAAGGAAGCCCTCGGTGGGTTGCTCATCGGGTCGATCGCCTCCGGGTTCCTCCTGGCGGTGATGATGGCCAATGCCGGCGGCGCATGGGATAACGCGAAGAAGTTCATCGAGGCGGGTCACCTGGGTGGCAAGGGTTCGGACGCCCATAAGGCGAGCGTCGTCGGGGATACGGTCGGGGACCCGTTTAAAGATACGGCCGGACCGTCACTGAATATCCTGCTGAAACTTATGGCCATCGTCGCCCTCGTGTTTGCGCCGCTGTTTCAGCGGATTCCGCCGTTGTTGCACTGAAATCCGGTCGTACCCGGCCGGAACCGCAACTACTGGCATGTCTGAACACCGCGCCCCGGCGCGGTGTTGACCACGGTGCTCAAAACGGGAGGGGAGCATGCGCCGACAGCAGGGTTGGATGCTACTGTACGCATTGGGAGTGACCGTCATGGTGGTCCACGTGCCGTTTGCAGCGTCCCCCTGGCCGGAGGGGTTTCGTCAGTATATTCGCATCGAACAGTTGCGGGCCGACCTGCAGTTTCTCGCCCATGACCTCCTGGAAGGGCGGGCGCCCGGGACGCGTGGGGGCCGACTTGCGGCACTGTACATTGCCACACGGATGCGCATGATCGGCCTTGCACCGCTGGGTCAGCACGGGAGTTATGACCAGCCGGTACCGCTTATCGGGGTCACCACGGAACGGTCGGAGTTGCAAATGCGTGCGGGTGACCACACATGGACCCTCACGCCGGAAGCGGACTACGTGGCCTGGCCGGGTGTCTATGAACGATACGTCGCTGTTGAAGATGCGCCGCTCGTCTTCGTGGGCTACGGTATCGAGGCGCCCGAGTACCGGTGGGATGATTATAAAGATGTGGACGTCCGTGGGAAAATCCTGCTCATGCTGGTGAACGACCCGCCGGCGACCGATCGGGAACCGGATCTGTTTGAAGGTAAAGCGATGACGTACTACGGACGATGGACATACAAGTATGAAGAAGCCTATCGCAAAGGCGCACGTGGGGCCATTCTCATTCACGTGACCGAAATGGCCGGATACCCCTGGCAGGTCGTGCGCAGTTCGTGGACTGGCGAGCAGGTGCATCTGGATACCACCGGCGTGGATCCCGCTCTGCCGCTGAAGGCATGGATCCGCGACGGGGTCGCCCGTCGGATTTTGCGTGCGGCCGGATACGATCTCGATGACCTCATGCGGCAGGCACAGCGCCGCGATTTTCGCCCCGTGGACCTCGGTATTCGCGTCCGCGCCGTGATGCACAATCGGATTCGGAAATTCCGTTCCCAGAACGTCGCCGGTATTCTGTACGGGCGCGATCCACAGCGCAAACGGGAGGCCATTGTCATTACGGCCCATTATGACCATCTCGGTATGGGTCCTGCCGTGAACGGGGACCGCATTTATAACGGCGCGTATGACAACGCCTCCGGCGTGGCCGCCATGCTGGGTGTCGCGGAAGTGTTCGCCGGGCTCGCGCGCGCCGGGATACGTCCGGCCCGTTCCATCATCTTTCTTGCGGTCACGGCGGAAGAGTCCGGACTGCTGGGGTCCCTGTATTACGTCCATCGTCCCCTGTGGCCGCTGCGGGATACCGTGGCGAATCTGAACCTGGACAGTGTCAACGTCTGGGGACCGACAGAGGATTTCGTCCCGCGGGGAATGGAACGTACCACGTTGCGACAAGTATTGCAGGAAGTCGCCCGGGCGATGCGGGTCACCCTGGAACCCGATCCGTTTCCGGAAAAGGGGTACTATTTCCGTTCGGACCATTTCAGTTTCGCCCGGAAGGGCGTACCGGCCGTGTTCATTGAATCGGGTATCCGGTTTATCGGTAAGCCCCCGGATTGGGGAAAACGGCTGCAGGATGAATACATCGCCAAACGGTACCATCAGCCGGGCGATGCATACGATCCCTCATGGGAATTGACCGGTATGGCACAGACGGTGGAGTTCATGTTTCGCACGGCATGGCGCGTGGCTGAATCCGGAGAACGTCCCACATGGAAACCCGGTCGACAGGTACGTGTCCCGTAAGATCTCATAGCCGGGTGTGCAGAATGACACCGACCGTGCTACGATGGAGGTCACGGTCCGGGTGGGCGTAGCATGCACATCGGGAGGTGCAGGTGCAACGCATCGGTTTGATCGTGGATGCCTTTGACCCGTCGGGATGCGAGGGCATCCTGGTGGATATCCGCACCATGCAGGTGTATCGCGTGTTCGGGGTCGCCGTCGTGTCGGCCGTGATCGCACAAAACACACAGACCATTGAGGGAATTTATCACGTACCGATTGAACACGTCGGTGCCCAACTGGAGGCCCTGCGGCAGGATTTTGATCTGACGTCCGTCAAAATCGGGATTGTCCCGGACCTGTCCACGGCGCGCCTGATCGCGGATACCGTACGCGATTTGCGGATTCCCATCGTGCTGGATCCGGTCTATCGGACCACACGCGGATATCCGGTGTTCCCCGACGTGAGCGTGTACCGTGAATGGGTCGCGGTCTTCCGGGATGCCGCAAATATCATCACACCGAACGTCGAAGAGGCGGCCATCCTCGCAGAAATGGACGAGGTTGCCTCCCTGGCGGATATGCGCTCCGCTGCGGAACGCATTCACGAGCAGTACGGATTCCCCACGGTCATCGTCACCGGCGGTCGACTGCGGGCACTGATCCGTGCAAGCGACGTGATTTTCGATGGTCGACGGCATCGGGTGGCCGAACACCCGTGGGTCCCCCGACCGAATCGACTCGGTGTGGGTACGGTGTTTGCCACACTGATCGCGATCCTCAGCGCACAGGGGATTTCCATTGAACAGGCGGTGGAAACGGCCAAACGGTTTATCGGTCGCGCCATGCAGCATGCGTTTGAGATCGGTCGGGGAGAGTACCACCCGCTCAATCTGTATATCCCCCGTGTGTGAATCGTCCGGAATGACGACACGTTCGGTTCGAATCACGCTGCGACGCATCCCCGTATCGCAGATCGTGCTGGAAGACCCGTCGGGATTTGTCAGTCCGGTCGTGGATTTTGCCCCTGTATCCCATTCGTTACCGACCGGTTGGCCGATCGCCGTATTGTACCTGCGTCCGAAACGGTACGGGCTGGTCCACGGGTTTCGTCGCTGGTGGTATGCACGTCAACAGCGCATGTCCGCAATTCCCGCATTCGTATGGACCGCGTCCGCCGTGCAGGCATACACATCGATGATGTATCCGGCGCACGGTCGTCCGCCGGAAGGTGGGACCATCGACTGGATGTTCGCGCTGTGGATATACCGTGCGGAAAACATCCATCGAACGTTTTCGCCGATTGAGCTCGCACGCATCGTTCAGCGCGCAGGTCAGGGACTGCCGGGATGCCCCGGCGCAGCGTTTCTGCAACGGATGCCGGAAGTTGCACAATGGTTCCTTCAGATCTGGACATTACATCCCCGTTCGTCCGTATTTCGGACGACTGTCGTCTGTGCACGGCTGGATCCGGAATGGCTGGAACGGATCCATCACCACCGCCTGTCGCCGGTTGTCGGTGTCGTGCTCGCCCACTGCCGTACGGAATCGTTTCGCCGGCAACTGTGGACCGAGGTGGTGCAACGATTGCGATTGAGTCACAGTGAATGGCAGACCGTCTGGGAGTACTGGTCGGATTGTATGCATCGAGAAGGAATTACCCATCTGGATGCGCTCTTTGATAGAATGGGATGGACGGCTCAGATGAAGAGATGGGATCGGACGACCCTGCAAAGGGCCGCGTATGCGGCACGGTACCCGGAACTGGCCGCACTGGATGCGGCGTTTGCCCGTGATATGCGGCCGCTGGCGGATGCGGGGATCATACTCCGACCGCCGCGGATGTGGGAGGGACAACAACTGGAATTGACTGCCCGGATCGGATCACCGGAAGATCTGAACCGGGTGGTGCACCGACTCCGCATGTATCGCAATGTGGTGCGCCGATGGCTCGAACAGATCCAGGGTATCCAAGGCGGCGACGTATGATGCGTGCGCGGCCTTCACTGGCCGTTGCCGGAGTGCTGATCGGGATCTACGTCGGGGTGTTTCTGTTCCTGGGAACACGGTTGCCGGTACCGTCCGGACAGATGTATCCTCCCCGCACGATCGGTGCGGATGTCCCGATGCCCGATCGGGCGAATTGCGGTATCCGGATGCCGGTCACTACACGACACGACGATCAACCGGACAACAATCCGAATGAGACCGTTGCCCGGGATCTGTTCCGGTTCGGCATGCAAAATGCGCCCGCGCAGCAGTCTCCGTCCGTGCGCATGCACGCGTCCTCCCCCCGGAAACGTGGATCCGACCGTACGACACCGTCTGTATCCCCCGCACGGGAACAGCGGAGGACACCGCACGGGAGATGGCGATTGATCGGGATCGTCGATAGCGGCGGTGTCCTCGTCAGTGTGTGGACGAACGGTGCGCAGACGGTCTGGCGGTCGGTCGGTGAAGCGGTGTCTCCGGGAACGGTGTGTATCGCCCTGTATCCGCAGATGGCGACCGTGCGTCTGCCCGATGGGACGATCCGTGTGGTACGTATCGGGGAATGGATGCCTGAATGATGGGTGCGTTCACATCGGCACGGCCATATACCCAACCACAGCGCATACATCGTATCCGGGCTCTCTCTGGCACAGGAGTTGCATTCATGCCTGGCCGACCATTCATGAGAGGGGCACCCCGTGCGTGCGGCAACGCGACAGAATGCGCGACGCACAAACCGGTAACCCCCTGTGCCAGTGTGTATGAAGATTTTACATATGTATGATTATCACACAGTTCGGAACACGTGGATGCCATTCATCGGCAGGAGAGGGATGACAGATGGTACGCATGTTGCGGTGGATCGTTGTGGGGATGTGTTGCGGGTTCGGGTTGATCACGCTTGTCGGGTGTTTTCAGGTCGACAACCCGATGCAGGCCGGTACCGGTGGGACCGGCCGCGCACAACCGACACCGCACGATGTGGTTATCGGCGGGTTTAATCACGCGCAGGGGTACTGTCAACCCCAGGCGAACTGTGCGGCCTGCCATGGTACGGATCTGAAAGGTGGCGCGAACGGGGAACCGTCCTGTTTGCAGTGTCACGGCGCTCTATGGAACACCTGCGGACAGAATGCGGTCCACGATGTCAACATCAACGGCGTGATGCATGCAGCCGGATACTGTTCCCCGCAGCAAAACTGTGCATCCTGTCACGGCGCGGATCTGAAAGGTGGCGCGAACGGGGAACCGTCCTGTTTCCAGTGTCACGGCGCCCTGTGGAACACCTGCGGACAGAATGCATCCCACGATGTGAATCTCGGTGGCGCGATGCATGCTTCCGGGTACTGCTCGCCGTATGAGAACTGCGGCCGTTGTCATGGGGACGACCTGCGCGGCGGTGTGAACGGGGAACCGTCCTGTTTGCAGTGTCACGATCAACGGAAGTGGATGAACTGCGGGAAGACGCAGCATAACAAGATTGAAGACAATGTGGCGCATGCGCAGGACTGGTGTAAACCCCAGCGTGACTGTGCCCCGTGTCATGGTGCGGACTTGCGGGGCGGACCGAACGGGGAACCGTCCTGTTACAGGTGTCACGGCGACAAGTGGTCCGGGAAGGAGTGCAAGGGTGGTGGTGACGACGATGACGACGCGGAAGACGAATCGTTGACCACCCGGGCATCCGGACGCACGGGATTTCCACCGGCACGAGACTGGTATCATCGGTATCTCCTGGACACCATCCACCGTTTCTGATCCCGTCCCGTTGCGTGCCTGGACCCCCGTTCGATAGGATACCCATGGCGGGCGTGTCCGGGACGCGCACGGTCACAGACCCGGCCGCGTGGGGACGGGCGGTACCACCGTTCCCGCGCGGCCTCTGCGCATGGGCCATGCTGCACACGTGAAGGGGGAAACGTATCCATGACCGATTCCCGGTCGCAAACGGCCATTCCCACACGGATCGGGCGGTATCGTGTAGAAACGGTCATCGGCTATGGGGGGATGGGAATCGTCCTGGCTGCGTACGATCCGGCGATCGACCGCACGATCGCCATCAAGATCATCCGTCCGGAACTTGCGTTTGATGACAAAATTCGTGCCCGGTTTATTCGCGAAGCACGTGCCGCCGGCCGGTTACACCATCCGAATATTGTGGCCATTTATGACGTGGGGGAACATGAGGGCCAGCCGTTTATCGCAATGGAGTATCTACCGGGACACAACCTTTCGGAACTGATCGAGCAGCGGGTGTCGATACCGTTTTTACAGAAAATGCACATCCTCATGCAGGTGTGCGATGCGCTGGCGTATGCCCATGCGCATGGAGTCATTCACCGTGATATCAAACCCTCGAACATCCGGATCCTTCCGGATGGTCGGGTCAAAGTCATGGATTTCGGTGTAGCCAAACTCGTCAGTGAGCGGTTCACACAGACACAGGTGCTCATGGGGACCCCGCATTACATGAGTCCAGAACAGGTTCGGGACGAAAAAGAACGCATCGACCACCGTACGGACATTTTTGCGCTCGGTGTGGTGCTCTTTGAACTCATGACGTATCACCGGCCGTTTGAGGGCGAACACCCGACGGCGGTGGCGTACAAGATCGTGCATGAAGATCCGCCGCGGCTATCGACGGTTGCGCCGGATCTGCCGTTTGTGGAGGACCTTGAACGGATCGTGATGCGTGCACTGGCCAAGGATCCGGAGACGCGGTACGGCAGTGCCCGTGCGGTATTACGCGATCTCGAGGTCGTCGCCGCACGGTTTCGGCAGCAGCATCCCGAACTGCGTGAACAGATGCTGTTGCACGGGATCGGCGAACGACCGTTGAATGAAGTGGCACGTCAGAAAACGATCCAGACTCCTCCGATCCTGCAGGAGACCACTGCGTCGGACGATGTGCACACCGGGTCCGTATCACTGGATGTGGCGACCCCGACAGCGCCTCCCGCGGCCCCCTCAACGGTGGAGCCATCGACCGCATCGGTGGAATCATCCCGGCAATCGGAGGATGCCATGGCTGAACGGGTTGTGCGCGTACCGGATTGGTTGCGACCGGAAGTCTTTTCGCTCCGGTACTGGAAGACACACTGGTGGTCGGCGTTGATCTTCCTGTGGGGACTCTGTCTCATTATCGGCGTCGGCTGGTTGATGGCGATCGGGTATGACTATTACTCCCTGCCGTTCCACGACCGTCCCACGCATCCGTACGACGACATCCTGCGGTCGCGTGGCACGATCGGCCATACCCTCGGGTTGATCGGCGCGATCATGATCTTTTTCAATTTCTCATACCTGCTGCGCAAACAGAAACGCATTTTCCGTTCCGGACCACTGGATCGCTGGCTGGACTTCCACATGATGACCGGCATCACGGCCTGGCTGGTACTGACGTTCCATTCAGCGTTTCACGTCAGTCGCATCCTGGCGGTGGCCTATTACGGACTCCTGGTCGTCGTGGCCACCGGATTGATCGGAAGGTATATTTATGCGCATATTCCAAAAAGTATGGGAAGCCATATTAAAAGCCTGCGGGAATTGAACAGTGAGTTCGATGCGATCGCACGTCGGTTGCGCGAATTGCAGGCCCCGCTGGACGGTATCCTCGCGATCATCGACTCGCGCCAGTACACCGGTGTGATCAAAGGTAAACAGGGGTTGCGGGTCCTGCCACGGTTGGTGTTGGTCGATCTGAAATATGCGATCGTGCTGTATACGGTCCGTGAATTCCTGCGGACGAACTACCGGCCGGAAGACGCGCAACGCGTGCATATGGTCCAGCAACTGACCCGTCAGATGGCCAAACGCGCGTACTGGATCGCCATCATCAAGGCGGTACAGAACCTGATGGGCCGCTGGCGAGTCGTTCATCGCACGCTGGCGTGGACACTGGTTGCTCTCTTTTTTGTGCATATGGGACTGGTATACCTCTTCGTCGGTCGAGACGTGTTCGTTGAACTCATGCGTATCGCACTGCCGGGAGTATGAACCATGGCCGCCAGGTGGCGTGGCACCTGCTGGATGATCATTGTATGGAGTCTGGGTATATCCCGTATCGCGTGGACGCAGTGGATCGCCCCGGGTGAACTGGCCCGTCCCCATGAAAAACTGCGCGGCGTGACCAACTGCACGAAATGTCATGAATTCGGCCGCGGTCCTGCGGTCGAAAAGTGTCTGGCCTGTCACGAACCCGTTGCACAGGATGTCCGCAATCGAACCGGTTTTCACGGTCGACTCCCGAAAGACCAGGTCTGCTGGGAATGCCATAGCGAGCATCGGGGACGGGACTATCAACTCGTTCGTCTGGATGCGGAGACCTTCGATCACCGTCAAACGGATTTCCCGCTGACGGGGGCGCACGTTGATGTCGCGTGTGCACGGTGCCACCGCAAGGCACGATACCTCGGCACACCCACGGACTGTCATGCGTGTCACGCGCCGAAACACGGCATGCGGTTCGGCGCGGACTGTACGGGTTGTCATACAACAGTGGCGTGGTCCCCCGTATCGTTCGACCACGGGCAAACCCGGTTCCCGCTGCGTGGTGCGCATGTGCGTGTGGATTGTGCAAAATGTCATCGCCAGACGCTCACGCAGTTCAAAGCGTCCGTACGGTTTGATGACTGTATCGGTTGCCATCGGGATCCGCATCGGGGTCAGTTCCGGCCTCAGCGATGCCGGGACTGTCATGTGGAGACGTCGTTCGTGGAGATCCCCGGGTTTGACCACGATCGGACCCGGTTTCCACTGACGGGCGCGCATCGGCGGCTGACCTGTATGCGGTGTCATGCGGGGCATCGGTTTCGGGGGACACCGTTGCAGTGTCAGGGGTGCCATACGAATCCGCATCGGCGGATCCGGATCCCCGACTGTACCCGCTGTCACACGACACGCACCTGGACCGTGCAGCAGTTCGACCACGCGCGTACGGGGTTTCCGTTACTGGGGAAACACGCAATGATCGCCTGTCAGGAGTGTCACAGGATGGGAATCCGCCGGAAACTCGCGACCACCTGTGACGGCTGTCACCGTTCCCCGCACCCCCGCCGTGTTGTCGCATACCGCGACTGCACCGCGTGTCACATGTTCGATGCGTGGTCCGTTCCGACATACGACCACCGGGTGTCCGGGTTTGTCCTGCGGGGTGCACACCTCGATCTACAGTGTCGCCAGTGTCATACGGAGGAACGCGGTGGGTTGCACCTGCCGGGGCGTGATTGTCAACTCTGTCATGCCGATCCGCACCGGGGTGCGTTCGGTCAGGACTGTACCCGGTGTCATGCGGAAACCGTGTGGACGGCGGTCACATTCGATCACGCGCAGACGAAATTCCCGCTGACCGGCAGACATCTGCAGGTGCAGTGCACGCAGTGTCATATGCCGCCGGGATACCGAGTACGGGGCATCCGGTGTCGGGACTGTCACAGCGATCCGCATCACGGTCAGTTCGGTCAGAACTGCGCGCGGTGCCATTCCACAGAGGGATGGCCGCCGACGGCGTTTGACCATACGCGGACGGGGTTTCCGCTGACCGGCAGACACGCCGAGATCGCGTGCCGCGCCTGTCATACGGACTGGCAAACGAAGTTGCGACCGGCATGCGATAGTTGCCATACGAGTCCGCACGAACCGACATTGCGTATGGCCTGTACGGATTGCCACGATCCCACGGGGCCCTGGGATCAGTTGAAGTACACCCATGAACGGAAAGACCTGTTCGTGTTCCACACGCTCATTCGGTGCAATCAGTGTCATTTGCAGCACCGGTTTACCGCTGCTTCCACGAACTGCACGAGTTGTCATACGGACTACCATGAAGGCGCGATGGGGGCAGACTGTTACCGGTGTCACCGCTGGCCGGCATGGAGAGTCGTATCATTCGACCACGCGGAAACGGGATTCCCGCTCGTCGGCGCGCATCTGGCACTGGAATGCGGCGATTGCCATCGCGACGTTCAGACGTTTCGGATCATCCCGCGTCCCATGCAGTGTGCGGACTGTCATGAGAAACACTATCGCACGGCAACGTTTCCGCATGCACGCTACGGTGCCGGCTTGAACTGTCAGGAGTGCCACCTGCAGGACAAGTGGCAGGGTGCGCACAGTCCGTTCTGGTTCAATCTGCAAACCGGAACTCACGCGGGAATTGCCTGTGCGGTATGCCATAAGGTCGCCGGAGACATGTTTCAGTATACCTGTCACGACTGTCACAGGGGCCATGCCGGTGACCGTGGCGGCCGGTGCCTGGATTGTCATATCGGTGGATTCGAAATCGAAGGAGAGGAGGGCGGATGATGACCGCGCGCGAATGGATGCGTCTGATCGGTATTGCCTGGCTCGTATGGACCATACCGATCGCGACGGCAGTTGCGCAGGGGAATATCGCACCGTCGGGGGTCATCGCGCAGGGGTACATCAACCTGCACTACCGGTTCATCGGATCTGCAGTGCAGGCGACACAGTACAACGGATTTCACCTGACGGGACGCCTGCGACTGGGATTCTGGAACGATCGGATCCGGGTGGTCTATCGGAGTCATCACTATATCCAGCTGAGCCGACCGGAAGAGTTCATCTACACAGAGGCCTACCGCAACCGCCACATCTTTCATACCGCGTACCTTGAGATCGCCGGCCTTGCGAACCATCACGTCAACGTGCGATTGGGACGCCAGTATCCAGACGTCGCCGGTGTATTGATCCACCCGATGGACGGTGCCTGGACGGAAGTCCGTGTCGGTCACTGGCAGGTACGGGCCGCCGGGGGTCGTCCGATCGATATCTGGCACGGGGCACCGCTCAGCGGCGGCGTGCAGTTGTGCGGGAACGTGGGCTGGACGTCCTCCCGGTTACAGTGGTCGGTCGGGTTTGTCCATCTCGCGACGGAACAGCGGACAACCCGGGAGATCGGGATGCAGATCCACTGGAACCCCCGGGGACGCGTCTGGGTGTTTGTCGGTGGTGCCTACGATCTGGAAATTCGTGACCGCACACGTGTCACCGCGCAGGTGTCCGTACGCGGTGCTCGTGTTTACGTCAGTCTCATGGCGTCGGAATGGCGAAATCCCTGGGAACAGTTGCGGGTCTATGACGAGGTACGTACATTGACCTATTTCGGACGGTTCGCAGAAACGCCACCGTCGACGTTTCGTGATCTGCGGGCGGTCGTCGGGATTCGGACACGTCAATGGGCCGTGCGGGGGTCGTTCGGGTATATGCGCGGTGTGCGTTCCGGATGGATCGCCACGGGATGGGTGCGTTCCCCGAAATGGAAATGGTTTCGGCTTGAACTCGGGGGACAGGCCATCCGGAGCGATTACACGAATTTCTATACCGTGGATGCGGCGCTGATAACGATCGTCCGTAGCGTGCAGGTGCGTGTACACACCCAGGCACGGGTTTATCAGTGGTTGCCGAGCCGTTCGGGATTCCGGTATGCGGACAATTTCACACATATCGAAATCGAATGGCCCGTTTCACCCCGGTTGTTTATGCGCATCCGGGGCGGCGTGATCTTCCGCCAGATCGGGGACGAATCGTTCAAACCGCTGCTGGATACCCTGTTGTTGTATCGGTTTTAGGATTGGAAGATCAGGTATCAGGTGTCAGGTCTCGGGTCTCAGGTGTTCGGGTCTTAGAAAGACCAGCATCGCATGGGCTGGGGATAGCGCATGACCGCATGGGTACCCACGGTGTCCCATTTCCTGTCCCGATCCTAAGGGGGGGATCTGGTCCCGGGTGGCAGGTTCCAGGTGGCGGGGTGTAGGGGCACGGCGGCGCTGTGCCCGGACCACGTCCCTGCATCCGGGAAATGGCCCCCCAATCCCTGACACCCGACACCCGGGACCTGAGACCAGATCTCTCCACTTGCGAACTGCCCGTCGGATTTCTACAATGCCATACACGGATCGCCTGAAACTCCGGGTTTGAGGGATATCTATGGGTACAGCGTCCACCGTGCGGGTGGAGTTTCCGGATGGTCGCGTGATCGAGGTCGACGCCGGTACGGAAATTGCGGAAGTCCTGCGCAGGTACGATCCGGAACGGTCGCGTGAGATCATCCTTCTGCGTGCCGGTGAAGAGTACTGGGACCATCATCGACGTGTGGACCGTGACCTGCGGGTAGATGAACTCATCACACCGGACCATCCGAAAGCACTCGAAGTTTATCGACACAGTTGTGCGCACCTGCTGGCGCAGGCGGTGCAGCAGCTGTATCCGGAGACCAAACTCGCGATCGGTCCGCCCATTGAAACGGGATTTTACTATGATTTCCTGCGGGATCGTCCGTTTACGGAGGAGGACCTGCAGAAGATCGAACAGCGCATGCGCGAACTCGCCGAGCGGGACATTCCGATCGTGCATCGATGGCTGCCGCGGGACCAGGCACTGCGTTATTTCGAATCGCGCGGCGAGCGGTTTAAAGTGGAACTCATTCTGGAGCGAGGCGGCGACCCGGTAAGTTGCTACGAACAGGCGGAGTTTCTCGATTTCTGTAAGGGACCGCATGTCCCGTCCACGGGATACCTGAAAGCGTTCAAACTGCTGTCCACGTCCGGTGCATACTGGCGCGGGGATGAACGGAATCCCCAGTTACAGCGCATTTATGGTACCTGTTTCCCCACGCAGTCGCGGCTGGCAGCGTTTTTACATCAACTGGAGGAAGCACAGCGACGGGACCATCGCAAACTCGGACGGGAACTCGATCTGTTTTCCATTCAGGAGTCCATCGGTCCCGGTTTGATCCTCTGGCACCCGCGCGGCGCAATCGTCCGACGTCAACTGGAGGAGTTTCTCTATGCGGAACACTTCCGGCGGGGATACCAGTTTGTGTACACGCCGCATATCGCCCGCATTGAACACTGGCAGGTGAGCGGCCATCTGGAGTTTTACCGCGAAAACATGTTTCCCCCGATGGAACTTCAGGAAAAGGCCCGGTACCAGCTGAAACCGATGAACTGTCCGTTTCATATCGTGATCTACAGGGCGCATCGCCGGAGTTATCGCGAACTGCCGATGCGGCTGTTCGAGTTCGGTACCGTATACCGGTACGAGCGGTCGGGCGTTCTGCACGGGTTGCTGCGGGTTCGGGGGTTTACGCAGGACGATTCTCACATTTTCTGCACGCAGGACCAGATCGAGGACGAGATCCTCGGGGTGCTGGATTTCGTGCGTGATGTCCTGCAGACGTTCGGGTTTTATGAGTACAGCGTATATCTGTCGACCCGACCGGAAAAATTCGTCGGAACGCTCGAGATGTGGGATATCGCCGAAGCGGCACTGCGCAACGCACTGGAACGTGCGGGGATTCCCTACGAGATCGATCCCGGCGAGGGTGTGTTTTACGGTCCCAAGATCGATCTCAAAATCCGGGACGCGATCGGCCGATGGTGGCAGTGTTCCACCATCCAGGTGGATTTCAATCTTCCGGAACGGTTTGACCTCCAGTACGTCGGACGCGACGGGCGGTTTCATCGGGTAACAATGATTCACCGGGCGATTTTCGGTTCCGTGGAACGGTTTATGGGTGTGCTCATCGAACACTTTGCGGGCGCGTTTCCGTTCTGGATCGCGCCGATCCAGATCCGCATTATTCCCATCGCCGATCGCCATGCGGAGTATGTGGAACGGGTCCGGCAGCAACTGTTTACGGCAGGGTTCCGGGTCGAGGCCGATCTGCGCAATGAACGTGTTTCCGCGAAGATTCGCGATGCGGAACTGCTCAAGGTACCGTTCATTCTGGTGGTCGGCGATCGGGAAGTCCAGTCCAACACGGTTGCCGTACGGGTACGCGGAATCGGGGACCAGGGTGCCCGATCGGTGGATGAACTCATTGCGCATTTTCGTGATCTCGTGACGCATCGGCGTCTGGAACTGTGGGATGTGCAGTAAGGTGGCAGGTGGCAGGTGTCGGGTCTCAGGTGGCAGGTCTCAGGTGGCAGGTCCCAGGTGTCAGGTCTCAGGTCTCAGGTCTCAGGTCCTTGTAGGGGGCGACAAATTGCGACCATCCGGAGGACCGTGCTTGCCAATGGTCGTAGCCCGATCCATGGCATGGTATGACCTGTTGAATGACCGGTTAACGCTCCACCAGAGCCCGGGCACTCAACACCGGACACACGAGACCTGACACCTGAGACCTGCCACCTGAGACCCGACACCTGCCACCTGGGACCGGACACCTGTGGAGTGATCCATGCAGTGGATACAGCGATTACGCCGGGGATTGCGGAAAACACAGGAACGGTTGCGGGATCAACTCATTTTGCTGTTCACGGGCCGGCTCGTCGATCCCGCGTTCTGGGAGGAACTCACCGATCTGCTGATCAGCGCCGATGTCCATTACGAACTCGCCGAACGTATCGCCGCCGAAACACGCCGCCGCGCCGAACGTGAACTGCGTAAACAGTCTGAGGAGATCGTTCCTGTACTTATCGATGTCATGACAGAATACCTCGATATTCCGGTGCAACCGGTCACCGCACCGTTACCGCATGTGTATTTTTTTGTCGGCGTGAACGGGGTTGGCAAGACCACCACGATCGCCAAAGTGGCGTACGCATTGAAATCGCAGGACCGCAGGGTCATGCTCTGTGCGGCGGACACGTTCCGTGCGGCGGCCATCGATCAATTGCGTATCTGGGCGGAACGTGTCGGCGTCCCCATGATCGCGCATCAGCCGGGCGGGGACCCCGGCGCCGTCCTGTACGATGCGCTTGCCGCCCTGCAGGCCCGGCATTACGACGTGTTACTCGTCGATACTGCCGGTCGATTGCATACGAAGACGAACCTCATGCGCGAGTTGGAAAAACTCGGCCGGATTGCGCGACGCGCGATTCCATCGGCGCCCCATGAAGTATTTCTCGTGCTGGATGCCACCACCGGGCAGAATGCCATTCAACAGGCGCGCATTTTTCGGGAAGCCATCCCGCTGACGGGTATCATCCTGACCAAACTGGACGGAACCGCCAAGGGGGGATCGGTCCTCTCGATCGTTACGGAACTGCAACTGCCGGTCCGCTATCTCGGTGTGGGGGAAACACCGGAAGATCTCATCCCGTTCCAGGCCCGTCCGTTTGCGGAACTCCTTGTCAGTCCGACCGGGGGAGCGTGAACCATGGCCGTCGATGTTGTGGTCGTTGGCACGGTGGCGTACGATACCATCCGCACACCGCGCGGACATGCGGAAAACGTCCTGGGCGGTTCGGCCACATACTTCGCACTGGCGGCGCGGTTGTTCGCCCGTGTGGGACTCGTGGCAGCCGTTGGCGAGGATTTTCGACCCGAAGATGAGACCATGCTTCGGTCGCACGGTGTCGACCTGACAGGGTTGCACCGCTATCCGGGACGGTGTTTCCGCTGGGTGGGAGAATACCACGGCACTCTGGACGAAGCGCGTACCATCGAGACACAGTTGAACGTCCTGGAACAGTTCCGTCCGGAACTGCCGGAATCGTATCGAACGCCGGAAATCCTGTTCCTGGCCAATCTGGACCCCCGGCTGCAACGCATCACGCTGGACCAGATACGGCGCCGACCGAAATGGATCACGTGTGATACGATGAATTACTGGATCGAACATGCGCGTTCCGATCTCCTGAAGGTGTTTGAACGTGTCGATCTCGTGCTCATGAACGAGGGCGAGGCCTATTTACTGGCCGAAGACCACAACATCGTGCGTGCGGCACAGACGATACGGCGGTGGGGAACGTTCGATCTCGTGATCAAACGCGGTGGGTATGGGGCACTGCTGTTCCGGAATGAAGAGGTTTTTGCCATTCCGGCGTATCCCCTGGAAGACGTTGTGGATACAACCGGCGCCGGGGACTCGTTCGCCGGCGGTCTGCTCGGTTCTCTCGTGCGGGAACCCACCCGGATGCGGAAAGCCCTCATTATGGGAAATATCGTGGCGTCGTTTACCGTGGAGGACTTTTCCGTTCGTCGATTGATTCGTCTTTCTGCTGAAGAGGTCTGGAAACGGTATCTCACCTTTCGGGATATCGTTCGGCTGGAGGACCTGTAATGCCTGTGCAGTCCGGGGGGAATGTGCTACCCGTGGTCGAAATCGAGGGTCTTGTCAAGAGTTACCGCAAGGGGTTTTTCCGCAGGAAGGTCACCGTCGTCCAGGACGTTGCCCTGCGCGTGAATCCCGGTGAAATCGTCGGTTTCATCGGTCCAAACGGTGCGGGCAAGACAACGACGATCAAAGCGATGGTGGGCCTGATCCGTCCAGATCGGGGACGTGTCACCGTATTCGGTCGTCCTCCGATGGATCCCGCAGTGCGCCGGCGGATCGGGTTCATGCCGGAGAACCCATATTTTTATGACTATTTAACGGTCCGGGAGTTTCTGGACTTTCATGCGTGGTTGTACGGTATCGCCCGCGCCGAGCGACGTCAGCGGATTGACCATTACCTGGAACTCACACATATGCGGGAGCACGCGGACAAACGTGTACGGCAACTCTCGCGCGGGATGTTGCAACGTATCGGTCTCGCGCAGGCGCTGATCGCCGATCCCGATCTGCTCATTCTGGACGAACCGATGGTCGGCCTGGATCCCGTGGGACGGTGGGAAATGCGCGAGTTGCTGTTGAGTCTGCGGCGCAAGAAGACGATCTTCTTCAGTTCCCATATTCTGCACGATGCGGAGATCCTCTGCGACCGTGTGATCATCATATTCAACGGCCGGATCATTCGCGAGGGTACGGTCGCCGAACTCGTGGGCGCCAGTATCGAGGGGTATGAGGTCACCCTGGAGGGCGTTCCGGATGGATTCCAGCCGGAACAGGCGCAGGTGTTGTCGCGTCAGGATGCGCAGGTGCATCTGTGGGTCATGCCGGAATACCTGGAAACCGTGATCGATCAGGCACGTACGCACCACTGGAAGCTCCTGGCGGTTGTACCGCAAAAACGTACCCTGGAAGACCTGTTCGTCACCCTTGTGCGTGAGGAATCGTCATGATCCCCGTTGTTCTGACGACGTTTCGCGAGGCGATTCGCAATCGGGTCCTGTATCTGTTGCTGTTCTTCGGAGTGGTGATCGTGTTGCTGTCCCGGATTGCCGGTTTGTTGACCGTGGGTGATCCGATGAAGGTCATTCAGGATCTGAGTCTGACTGTGGTAACCATGATCGATATCCTGCTGGCGGTGTTCGTGGGGATCGAACTCGTGTATAAAGAAATTGAACGGCGGACACTGTTTCTGATCCTGACGAAACCCATCACCCGGAACCAGTTTCTCTTCGGAAAGTTTATTGGCCTGTACGGCACGATTCTGGTCGTCCACGTGCTGATGTCCGGCATTATGGTCGCATATATCGCCGCGCTGGGGCACTGGAACCCGCGATTGTTCGTTGCACTGTATACGGTCATGCTGGAAGTGCTGGTCGTTACCGGGATTGCGACCATGTTTTCCACCTGGACCACCCCGATCATCAGCGGGCTGTTCACGCTGAGTGTCTGGGTGATCGGCCGGGGAGCCCGCAGTTTACTGGCACTGGCGGAGATCGTACGGAAAAAGAGTGCTGCCCTCGCGCACGTGTTTGAGTGGTTGTATTACCTGCTTCCGGATCTCGGGCGATTGAACCTGCAGACGTATGCGGTCCACGGCACACCGCTACCGCAGGGATACCTCGTGGCAGTGACGCTCAGCGCGGTGTTGTACACGATCGTGATGCTCATTCTGGCGAGTATCATTTTCAATCGGCGGGATTTTGCATGAACCGTGCCCGGCGGGTATATTGAAAAGGGAGATAAACCGTTGTGCGAAACGTCGAACGGATGAAACACGCGCGGAATCTCGATCAGGACCTGTATCCGGTGTGCATCACGGTCGCAGCCGTGATCGTGCTCGGTAGTCTGGGTCCGGGTCTCTTCATCGTGGTAAAGGGGCAGTTTCCGCAGTATATCGGCTGGGTGACGGCACTGTATGTGGGTACCGTTTTCCTCGCGCTTTTCGGACTGATGCGGATGTTGCGAAGGCGCGGGTACCTGAACATGCCCAGTCCGGTGTGGAAACCCACCATCGTGCTCCTGGGAGGAACCGGTCTGATCACGGGTATCCTGATGCTGAGTTTGCACGTATGGCCTTCTCTGGTGGGTCTCTGGCTGGTACTGTATGTGGGGGTTATATTGTACGGTACGTACCTTTATCTTCACTGGATGGCGAAACATCTGGCGTTTCGATGTCCGGAATGTGGACTCGTATTTCAGGGAAGCCAGATGACGTGGATGCTGTCCATGAATATGGGAACGCGGAAACACGTTAACTGCCCGCGATGTGCAAAACCCCAGTGGGTCGATATCGTTGCACCGTCCGTGCAAGAAAACCCGCCATCGGTAGATCGACCCGGATAGGGGTATCCGTATGCGTATCGGTGCCCGGTTACGACAGCAACGGGAAGCCCGCGGCTGGACGCGGCGACAGGTTGCCGGGATGCTCAAACTGTCCGAGTATACCATCCGGGCGATGGAAGAAGAGGCGTGGCACCGTCTTCCGGGCGGGTTTTACCGGCGCGGGTTTGTCCGACAGTATGCGCAGTTACTCGGTCTGGAACTGTCGGAAGAAGACTGGCGCGATCTGGAACACAAATGGGCTGCGCTGGACGCCATTCCGGCGCCTTCCCGTCCTCCGCGGACGTTTGCCCACCGGTGGATATACGCCGGTGGCATCATATTGGGGTTGTTCATCATCTGGGCATTATTCGTATGGTTCCGTGCGCCGCAGTCGGGTTCTGTCTCCACTGTACGGGAAGAATCCCCGGTAGCCCCTGCCGTCCGATCCGGTGAAACGGATGCGGCTGCGCGTGCCCCCGCAACGGAGCCGGCCGCACCGTTACGGGTGCGGATCGTCGCGCGGGAGAATTGCTGGCTGGACATCTATGCGGATGATGTGCGTATCTTTCTGGGTACGCTGCGCGCCGGGGATGTCTATACGGTGGAAGCCACGCGTGTGGTGCGGCTGGCGACGGTCGGCAATGCCGGGGGGATCGACGTGTATGTGAACGGAAAATTGCACCGTCTGGGTGCGCCGGGGGAAGTCCGCAGGGACGTGGTCTTCCGGGCACAGAAGAACGAATGATCGGGGCTGGGAGATCGGGGACATGAAGTGGGATATCGAATGGACCGGTCGACATCGGGTGTCGGGTCCCAGGTGTCAGGTCCCGGGTGTCCGGGACGGGAGACGGAAGACAGGAGACGGGGCATCGCATGGGCTGGGGATAGCGCATGACCGCATGGGGACCCACGGTGTCCCATTTCCCGTCCTGATTTCAGAAAATAGGGGGTATTGAATCGGTTTTGCAACCGATTTATAATCGGTATGGGGGGATGCAGGAGACGATAGATGGGATCTCGTCATGTGGTGACCCAACAGATCCTGCAGGGTCAGGCACCGCCGGCGGTTCAGGAATTTGCAGCACGCGGGCTGTTACCCATTCCACGTCGTGAGTTTCTGGACGTCTGGGTCTATCTTCGGACCCATGGCAGTTCCGCAGAGATCCGGGAACAGGCGGCCCAGGCACTGGAAGCGCTTTCGGTGGATGAACTGCGTGCGATGCTGGACCAGGCGGAGTTCGCGCCGGAGACGTTTGTGTATCTGGCCGAACGTTTCGCCACGAACCCGGACATCGCATTGCAACTGGTACGCAACCGTGCGATTCCAGACGACGCTCTGGAGATCCTTGCACGCCATAGCGATGCGCAGGTGCTGGAGATCATCGTTACCAATCAAAACCGCCTGTTACAGTCTCCGCACCTGGTACGGGTATTGCAGGAGAACCCACATCTGTCCGCAAACCAGCGCCGGCGGTTGATGGAGTTTGAAGAGGAGTTCCTGCGCAAAGGTGTAAAGTACGAGTTAAAGAAGGTCCCGGAACCCGTTCCGGAACCGGTCATTGCACCCCGGGAAGCGCCACCACCGGTGCCACCCGCAGAAACGGTTCCAGAGGTCCCACCGGAAGTGGAAGAAATCGCACAGGAGATCGTGCGAGATCGGGACAGCGGAATCCGCCGCCTGACGCGTATGAGTGTCGCCGAGAAGATTATGGCCGCGCTGTTGGGCAATCGGGAGATGCGGATGAATCTCGTGCGAGACACGAACCGCGTCGTTCTGGAAGCGGTGGTCAAAAGCCCAAAGTTGACGGAAGCCGAAGCCGAAGCCATCGCCTCCATGCGCCATTTGCCGTCGGAGATTCTGCGTATCCTCGCCGAGCGCAGGGAGTTTCACAGGAATCGTAATTTTTTATATCGTATTGTGACAAATCCGAAAACGCCGATCCCGGTCGCGTCGCGGTTGTTGAGCAGTTTAACGACGTTGCAACTGCGGGACGTGGCGCGCAGCCGGGATGTGGCAGCACCGATCCGGCAAATGGCGCGGCAACGGTTAAAGAGCATTATGGGTATTCGAGGTTAGAGACGGATGATTCGCTGGCGGTTTTGTGGAGCGACGGACGTCGGTCGGCGTCGTTCCAAGAATGAGGACTACTGGGGTTTTGACGATAAACGCGGGATTTTTATTGTGGCGGATGGGATGGGGGGACATGCTGCCGGTGAACAGGCTTCCCGGATTGCCGTCGATACGATCCTGGCGTTCATGCGGTCTGCTGACGAAGATCTGGACATCACCTGGCCGGGAGGGATCACGGATCCGTCCGCACGTACGGAAGACATGTTGCGTGCCGCGATGCTGATGGCGCATCAGAGGATCCTGGAAGCCACCCGGGAAAATCCGGAATGGCAGGGAATGGCCACGACAGCCGTGGTGGCCAAGATCGATCCGGAAATGGAATCGGCGATCATCGCACACGTGGGCGACAGTCGCGGGTATCTGATCCGGCGCGGACGGATCATCCAGTTGACACAGGACCATTCCTGGGTCAATGAACAGATTCGGGTGGGATTGATTTCCGCCGAAGAAGCCCGCAGCCATCCGTTCCGCAATGTCGTGACCCGTGCCCTGGGTGGACCGCAGGAACCCGTGGTGGATATCGGTGAGGAGCCCCTCGAACCCGGAGATCTGCTGTTGCTCTGTACGGACGGCCTCAGTGGGGTACTGGACGATGTGGAGATCGCCGATGTGATCCATCGGCATATGCCGGATCTTCAGGCAGCCGTGGCCAATCTGATCCAGACGGCGAACGATCGCGGGGGACCGGACAATATTACCGTGGTCCTGATCCAGATCGAACGGAACGCGGATACCGGGTGATCCGGGGGGATGCACGGCGTCCGGATCGGAGCGGAACGTATCCGGTTCTGCCGGATGGGTGTGGAAAACTGAGATCGGGACAGGCAATGGGACAGGGGAACCACCGGATCCACAGGTGTGCGCCGGTGGCCACCGGTCTCAGGTATCGGTTGTCAGGTCTCAGAAAAACCGGCATCTCCGGGATAGGGACGTCGCATGGCCGAATGGGCACCCACGATGTCCCATTCCCTGTCCCGATTTCATGGTGGAAAAGTATTGACCCGGTATAGAAGAGGGCATCATGGCCAATGCGCAGCAGGGAAAACTTCCGGAACGTATCGGAAAATATGTCATCAAACGACTGCTCGGAAAAGGTGGGATGGGACGCGTCTACCACGCGTATGATCCGTTCATCGGACGCGACGTTGCCCTGAAAGTCATGCTCCCCGATCTTGCTGAAGACCGGGTCCTCAAAGAACGGTTCATTCGCGAGGCGCAATCCGCCGGTCGGTTGCGGCACCCGAATATCGTGACGATCTACGATCTCGGTGAAGAAAACGGCGTGCCGTATATTGCTATGGAATATCTCGAGGGCCGGGATCTGGATGAGATCATTCGGAAACGGTTGCCCATCAGTCTGGAAGAGAAACTGGATATTATTCGGCAGGCGTGTGAAGCCCTGGCATATGCGCATGCGCACGGTATCGTGCATCGGGACATCAAACCGGCGAATATTCGCGTGCTGGACGACGGTGTGGTCAAGATTATGGATTTCGGTATTGCCAAAATGGGGGCGACTCATTTCACGCAGACCGGAATCATCATGGGCACGCCGCATTACATGGCGCCTGAACAGATCCGGGGTGAACGGGACAAGATCGGACCGCATACGGACATTTTTTCGCTGGGTGTGGTTCTGTACGAGTTACTGGCGTATAAACGTCCCTTCCAGGGGGAACATTACACCACGGTGTTTTACAAGATCGTCCATGAACCGCCGGAACCGCTGGACGAGTCCCTGGCCATTCCGCATCTGGACGAAATCCGGGCCATCGTTGAGAAAGCCATTGCGAAACGGATCGAGGACCGGTATGCATCCGCTCAGGAGATGGCGCAGGCCATTCAGCACATCCTGGATGTATTGCGTTCCGAACGGGAAACCCTCTTAACGGAGACCCGTCCCGAACCGGAACTGCCCCCGACGGTGATCCTCCCGCCGGAACCGTCCGTGACGCCGACGAAAACGCAGCACCCGCCGGAACCGTCCTCTCCGTTGGAACCCCCGACGGCCGCGTCCCCATCCGCACCCGCGTCTCCGACCGTGCCGGCCGCTCCGGAATCCCCGCCGGCACCGCAACGACCGCAGGGTGCGCAGCCGTCCGTATCCGCGCAACCCACACGGATCGCGACGACGGGTCCATCACGTTCCGTACCAACGCCGTCGGAGATCTATGCACGACCGCGTGCAACCACCGCCCGTGCGTCCGCCGTGTGGTTCAACTGGACGGGAATGGCCATTTTTCTGGCCCTGCTGTTTGCCGGCGTGGTGACCGCCGTACTCGTATACCGCTACTGGCCGCAGGAAACTACGGTGCAGACGGCGTCCACGGGTTCCCCGAAATCGGAACAGCAACCGCAGATACCGGATCGGCCGTCCGTGAAGACCCCGGAATCGGCTCCGGTGAACGTTGAACCCGCCAGTCCCACCGAATCTGCGCCGGAATCCACCCCGGTGTCTCCCGGTACGGGTACCGAATCCGAAACGGCCGAACCATCGCCGGAACCCCGGTCTCCCGAGCCGCCGAAACCGGAACCCCCCGCAAAGGAAACGGAAACATCGACTGCGCCACCGCCTGTTGAGCCGCAGGAGACCTCTCCGCCGGTCGCGCCTCCGCTACCACCGGGACAGATGTATATCAATATCCTGCCGTGGGCCAGGATTGAGGAGATTCGTCGCGTGTCGGACGGGACCCTTGTGAATGTGCCGCAACCGCCGTATACGCCGTTGTGGATTCCGAAAGTGCCTCCGGGACGGTATCGGATCCGGTACTCCCATCCGGCACTCGGACGCAGCGAGACGATCGAAGTGACCGTTGCATCTGGACGTGTCGCCACCGTTGAGAAACAACTCCAGAGCATCATTCAGCGTCTTTCGGAGTCGGGTCCATGAACCGATGGTCGATCGGTGTGCTGGGAATCGGACTGATGGTTGTCCTGAGTGCACTGCCCGTATGGGCGGATATGGAGTGGTACCAGCACTATAAACTGGGGATCGACCGCCTGAATGAGGGCAATGCGGAAGAGGCCATTGTGCAACTGCAACAGGCGATCGAAAAGGGACCGGCGCCCGGTCCCAAACGGCGGACGTATGGGATGTTTTTCCGGGAGTTTTTCCCGTACTTCTATCTGGCCAGGGCGTATTTGATGTTGCATCAGTGCGAAGAGGCCAGACGGTATCTCACGCTGTCCTACCAGAAGGACGGGATCCCGAGCGGGCACCGCATGTATGAACAGCGGCAACAGTTACGTCAGGAGATCGTGCAGGCGTGTGCCACGCAACCCGCGCCTGCGGAAGGGGAGACTCCGGAACCGCAACCGCCCGCCGAACCGGAACACACCGCACCGCCACCGCCGGCGCAACCGGAACAACCGGAGTCTCCGCCGTCGGCATCCGCACCCCCGAAACCCGCCCCGGAACCACCGCCCCCACCACTCGTTCCGCGCGCGTTTCTCGTTCAGGCGATCCAGTACTATGCCACCGGGAAGTATCGTCAAGCGTTTCAACTGCTTGCGGATCTTGAAGGCCGTTACCGCCTCGATGATACGGCATACTTTTTGATGGGATGCAGTCTGGCAGCGGAGTTTTATGCCGGCAGGGAACGCGATCCGGCGCTGATTCAACGGGCACGGGCGTACTTCCGCAAGGTCCGCCGGTTACCCGACTGGTTTACTGAACCGATGCTGCGCAATCTCGTATCTCCGAAAATTCTCGCCATATATCAGCGCACCCGGTAGGCCATATGTTCACCGGCATCGTGATCGGTTGTGGTACGGTCGTTGAACGCAGGGATACTGAAGGCAACCTGCGGTTGCGGATAGCATTACCGCAGACGGTTGCTCGATCGCTGCGGAAAGGCGATTCCATTGCCCTCGATGGGATCTGTCTCACCGTTACGCAACGACGTGGCCGCATGATTACGGTGGACGTCGTTCCGGAAACGCAACGGCGGACCACGGTGGGAACCTGGTATCCCGGTCGGCGTGTGAACATCGAACTGCCATTGCGGGCGAGTCAGCCCCTGGGCGGACACTGGGTGCAGGGACACGTCGATGGGACCACGGTACTGCTGGAAAAGTATACGGGTCCTGCAAATGTGGACCATGTGTACCGGTTACCGGCGGAATGGCGTCCGCTCGTGGTCGAGAAGGGCAGTATCGCCATCAACGGCGTGTCCCTGACGGTTGCGGGTGTCTCGAGGGATACGTTTCGCGTCAGCCTGATTCCGTTTACACTCGCGCATACGAATCTCGGTGACCTGGACGTCGGCGATACCGTGAATGTGGAACTTGATATCCTCGGGAAATACATCTATGTTTTAGTTCAACCCTACCTGGAGTTTCTCCAAGGAGTGGCACATGCCCTTCGCGACCATCGAGGCAGCGATTGAAGCCCTGCGTGCGGGTCGAATGATCATCATCGTCGATGATGCGGACCGTGAAAATGAAGGCGATCTGATGATCGCAGCGGAAAAGGTGACGCCGGAAGCGATTAACTTCATGGCCAAATACGGGCGTGGACTGATCTGTCTGGCAATGGAACCGAAACGATTGGATGAACTGAAAATCCCCCTGATGGTGCAGGACAACACGTCACAGTATGGCACCGCGTTCTGTGTGTCGATCGAGGCCAAGAATAAGGTCACGACGGGCATTTCCGCGTATGACCGTGCCACGACGATCCTGACGGCGATCGACCCGCGGACGAAACCGGAAGACCTCGCACGTCCGGGACATGTATTCCCGTTGCGTGCACGCGAGGGGGGTGTGCTCCAGCGTGCGGGTCAGACGGAAGCCGCCGTGGACCTGTGTCGACTCGCCGGGCTGTATCCGGCCGGCGTGATCTGTGAGATCATGAACGAAGACGGTACCATGGCACGGGTACCGGATCTGGAAGAGTTCGCGCGACAACACGGGTTGCTGATGATCACGGTCGCCGATCTCATTCGCTACCGGATGCAGCGGGAATGTCTGGTCCGTGTCGTCGCTGAGGTCGATCTGCCGACACCATACGGGACGTTTCGATTGTATGCGTTTGAAAATATCATCGATCATTCTCATCACGTCGCCCTTGTGCGCGGGGAGATCGCTCCGGAACGACCGGTACTCGTTCGGGTCCATTCAGAATGTTTGACCGGCGACGTGTTCCATTCCATGCGGTGCGATTGCGGACAGCAGTTGCACCGCGCGTTGGAAATGATCGCCGAGGCCGATGAGGGTGTGCTGTTATACATTATGAACCATGAAGGCCGGGGTATCGGTTTGCTCAACAAGTTGCGCGCGTACGAATTACAGGACCGACAGGGACTGGATACCGTCGAAGCGAACCGATCGCTGGGATTCAAACCGGATCACCGCGATTACGGTATCGGCGCGCAGATTTTGCGTTGTCTCGGTGTGAAGAAAATGCGGTTGATGACGAACAACCCCACGAAGTTCATCGCCCTGGACGGATACGGACTGGAGATCGTGGAACGGGTGCCCATTGAGATCCAGCCGAATGCGGTGAACCGTCGATACTTGCAGGCCAAGAAACGCAAACTCGGACACATGTTGTCCGGCGTATGAAGGAATTGACGAATTGGTGGGATTCGCCCCGTGTTTCCGGGGTGATCATTCTTCTTTCCGGTTCCGCAGTTGACTCAGGTGTTCCCGGGCGCGTCGGCGGATCATGAAATGCGGGTCCCGCGCGAGTTTTTCCAGGACCATACGGGCGTCTTCGGATTCTCCGTAACGCAACATGGCATCGGTAAGTGCTCTGCGTACCTCAACGTTACGGTCCCGGGCCAGATCGAATGCATACTCCAGCAGGACCGGATCCTGAAAGTGGCCCAGAATTTCGATCACGGCAGCGCGTACATACCAGATCGGGTGCGCGAGCAATTCGTACATCACCCGTGTAGGAAAATCCGGTTGTTGCTGGACCCATCGGATCACGCGTTCGCGGTTGGGCCAGCGGGGATCTTCCAGCAGTGTTTGTAACCGATCCGCCAGGGCATCGGGCTGCGTCATGCGGAGTTGTTCCAGTTCCTGCCACAGGGTATCCGCCCGTCGCCGAACATGGGGTATCGGTTCTCGCCATCGGGTATCGGTGTCATAGGACAATGCAGTGGCAGGTATCGGCGCGGTTTCTCTTTCAGCGGATGGCGCCTGTTCGGGAGAGGCAGGCTGCACCAGTGCGTCCTGAATGGCCTGTTGTTTTTCCAGATCGCGGATACAGTGCTGCACCTTGGAGCGTACACTGTACATGGCATCGCGCGCGAGTGGCCGTAGATACGGCAGCGCACGCGGCCCCAGCGAATACAACCAGTCGATGGCCAGCAGACGCAGGCTGAGATCTTCGTCCTCCAGGAAGGGTAATACTTTCGGGATCAGTTCGGGTTCCGGCCACGCGCGTAGCATCCGCAGTGCCAGTCGACGTACGACCTTGGAACCGTCGCCGAGCATGGCCAGCGTGATCTGACGATCCCGAAACCCGCGGCGGTCCAGGAGTTGCAACGCGGTGTGTCGAACCTTGGCGGAGGGATCCCGCAACGCCTGAATGAGCAATTGATCGACCTCCGGTGCCGGTTCAACGGCAAGGGAACGTAATATCCGCACACGGGTAGTTATACTCGATGCACGGTGAAACGCCCGAATGCGGTTCGTCAGATCCTGACCGGTCACGGAGGCGCTCCTACTGAAAGGGTCCGTGGGACGTGAAGTCATTTTGGATTTTGGATTTCGAATTTCGGATTTTAAATAGTATAGTACGGGATCTCGGAGGAACGGCGATGGCCGTCATACGCGTGTGGCACCAGGGAAATAAATGACCCATACCACCGTTTTCATGGCCCTTGATTCAATCCGAAATTCGAAATCCGAAGTCCGAAATCATCGATATCCCGGGTATTATTCCCGCGTGGATGACGTGTTCGTCCGTTTGCCCTTTTTTGGCGGTTTCAGTAACAAATGTCGATCCTCCGCCGAGAGATCTTCGTAGAACGCCTGGATCACCATGGCACCCATACCGTCGATAAATACGGGCAATTGCAGACGTTTCACGTGCGCGATACCGGACTTGTCCGTGGTACCTTTCCAGATGCGCGTCTTCGGACGTACCGTACTGATGATGTATATCTCTATGGTTGCACCCGCGACCGGTTGGCCGGACTGTTCCCGCTGGACCCGAATGGAAAAATCGATATTCATCCCTTCCTGAAAGACAATATCTTTGGGTATTACGATCTGAAGCGCGTCTTTTTGTGCCTGGGCTTTGAGGTATTCCAGGATGATTTCGTCCAGTGACCGTCCGGGATCCGTATGCATCAGGGTCGACGCCTGGTCCACGCCGGGATGGGTTTCGCGTTTTTCCAGTGCCGCGTGCAGGTGCTCAAAGCGGCCGTTGCGGATATCCGCGATGGCCGTACGGTGCTGTTTTTCCATCAGTTTCTGTACCATCTGGGGACGGAACCCTTCTTTTTCCAGAAGATCGCGATAACTCGTACGGCGGGCTTCGATGATCTCGCCACCAAGATAAATGAGGGTTTCGATCACCGGATTCGCGGTTCCCTTATCTTCCGTCTGTACGTGGTAAACTTTACCGTTATATTTCACATCCGTATTGAATCCGGTGAGCATACGGGTTGCCTCGCATGTTTGGGGAGTTCTCCACCTATTTTAATCGTGTACGGGATTCATTCAACTTGCAAATCCCCTGGATATCACCAGAATAAGTGTCACAATGCATGGGGGGAGAACGATATACCGATGCGGGTACGGCTGTCCTGGTTACGCGACTATGTGTCCGTGGCTGAAGATCTGGACACACTTGTGGACATATTGACCTATCTCGGGCTCGGTGTTGAGGACATCGAACCGTGGGGTACCGACCACGTCCTGGACCTCGAGGTGACAGTCAACCGACCGGATTGTTTGAGCCATCTGGGCGTGGCCCGGGAACTCGCCGCCTGGCTCGGTCGTCCAGTGCAGGACCGATTGCACCGACCGGAAGAGTCCACAGAAGAAGCGACTTCCTCCGGGGTGCGTATCACGATTGAGGCCACGGACGGTTGTCTGCGGTATATCGCGCGTATCGTCATGGGCGTGCGGGTGGGAGAATCGCCGGACTGGATGAAGGACCGACTGGAATCCGTCGGCATTCATCCCGTGAATAATCTCGTGGATATCACGAACTATGTCATGCTGGCGTACGGCCAGCCGTTACATGCGTTTGATCTCGACCGGTTGCGCGGTCGGGAAATCATTGTGCGTCGTGCGCGTCCGGGGGAGTCCATATGTGCACTGGACGATGTCACGTATTCACTGGATGAATCGGTCCTGGTGATTGCGGATCGAGACCGACCGATTGCAATAGCGGGGGTCATCGGCGGTGTCGACGCGTCGATCCATCCGGATACGCGCAATGTCCTGATCGAGAGTGCGTATTTCGTGCCGCGCGCGGTGCGGCGGTCTCGTCGGCAACTGGGTGTGCAGACGGAATCGAGTTACCGATTCGAACGCGGGGTCGATCCGGGGATGGTTGACCGCGCGGCCGACCATGCGGCGCATCTCATGCAGGTGATTGCCGGCGGTACGGTACTTGCTGGCCGTCTGGACGTGAACTACTGGAAGGATACGCGTACAACGATCCGGCTGCGCTGGAAACGTATTCAGCATGTGCTCGGACATACGGTCGATCCCGAATGGGTGGAACGGAGGCTGAACGCGCTGGGGTTTTCTGTGATGCGCCGTCCAGAAACGGATACCCCCGTATGGGACGTCACACCCCCGACGTTCCGTGGAGATGTCCGGGAAGAAATGGATCTCATCGAAGAGGTCGCCCGTCACGTCGGGTATGAGTCAGTACCGTTGACCCTCCCGCCAGTGACGCATCGGGTGCAGGCGGATTATCCCGGGTTTCATCTGGAACGGCTCGCACGGTCGGTATTGCAGGGACTGGGATTGATGGAAACCGTGTCCACATCGTTTTATCCGGAATCCGTCCGGGAAGTGTTCCATGTTACCGACCCCGTACAACTGGCCAATCCGCTGTCCGACCGACGCACGGATCTGCGGCGGTGGATCGCGATGGGTCTGATCGAAGCGGTGCAGTGGAACCATCGGCATGGGAATATTCACGTACGGTTGTGGGAGATCGGCCAGGTGTTCATGCCAGCCGAAGAGGGTCCCCGGGAAGCGCGGCATCTGGGAATGGCATGCAGTGGTGACATACCGGGAATGCCGGATTGGTCCCGGAAATCGCGACCGGTCGATTTTTACGATATCAAAGGACTCGTTGCAACGTTTTTCGTTCAAATGGGATGGCCTGTGCCGGAGTTCCATCCGAGTGCGTTTCCGTTTTTGCATCCCCACCAGCAGGCAGAGATTCGTTGTAATGATACGCCCGTCGGATGGATCGGACGGTTTCATCCGAAATGGACAGAAGTTTATGAACTGCGGGCGCCCGTATTTCTCGCCGAGATCGACTGGTCCCGCCTGATCACCCTGACACTACCATGGCCCGAGTTCCGACCGTGGTCGCCGCTGCCCGTCATCGTACGTGACATTGCGGTACTGGTTCGGAAAGACGTTCCGTTTCATGCAATGGCGCAGGCGATGGCTGCACTTCAGGTGGAGGAACTCACGGATTGGCAACTGGTGGATCGCTATGGCGGTCCGCAGATTCCGGCTGACATGTGGAGTTATACTCTTCGGCTGATCTTCGCGCCGACCGCCCATCGGTCCGCTGAAGAAATCGAGCAACGCGTCGCGCGTGTCGTTGCCCATCTGGAACGTACAGTGGGCGCGCGGCTGCGTACTGAATCGACTACCGGGTGATGGCCATGCGGTGGAAACGGGTATTGTCCACCGGATCCTGGATCGAAGCCATGATCGTGTGTCAACTCCTGCAACAATACGGATTTACCTGTCGCGTGGACGCGCCCACACCGTATCGGGTGTTTCCGTTTCGGATGGACGGCAGTGACTGGTACCGGGTAGAAGTCATGGACCACGAATGGGCGGAAGCCAGGAGCCTCCTGGAAGCCCACCGCAACCGCCGTCCGTGGTTGGAAATCGTATGGTCCTCGGAGCAGTCGTCATGACGCTGTCCATGGTTCAACTGGCGCGGGATATCGAACAGTGGCGGGCTATCGCGGACCCCGATGCCCGATTGAAAGAATGGCTCGCGGATACGGGAAAACACGTGGCAGCGGTCATCTGGGCACTGGAAGACGCACGGGTGACGCCCGTAGTGCAACAGCACAGGAAACTCGGCGGGTGGTACCGCACCACACGGGCACTGTTAGACGTGCAGACGATCGACCGGGAGGTGATCCGTCGCCTGCGGGGGTTGCCGTCCGGATTGCGGCAGTGGATCCTCTGGCAGTGGAGTCGCACGGACCGACCTGCGTCGTTCTGGAAATCGCTATTTCAGCATGAGGAAGTGTTGCGATGGTTGTACCAGTGGGCGCAGACGTCGTCAGAATGGCGGGTATGGACGCATCAATATCTCGATCACATGCCGGAACATCGGTTGCAGCGAAAACTCGCGCAACTGGTGCAGGAACTCCCGGAATTACCGGAAACCCCGGAAGACGTCCGGCCGGTGAGTGATACCGCCGTATATGCGGTTTATCCTTTTACTGGGAAATACTACTGGTTTCTGTTCTATACATTGCCGTTTCGCCAGGACTGGATGGTGTTCTGCATCGAAACTCTCGCCGATCTGCGGGTGGAACGTGCATTAACCATAACGATTCCAGAGGGCGCACGCCATATCGTCCTGACCGGTGTCGAGAAACACGGAACCCTGAAAGATGCACTGATCGCTTTGTCGATATTCGGTGCGCGTGAGAACCAGTGGTTTTTCCCGGTTGAACTCTGGCTGGGGGATGCGCCGGTTTTTCTCTATTATGCGGCGGTTGCACGGGAACGGGCGTACATGTGGATTCAAAATGCTGTACAGCAAACGCCGCAGGAACAGTGGCCCGTACGGTTACGAGCGTATTACGAACGGTTGTTGCAACCTGAACTGGAGCGTGCAGCGTCCCCGGAGATACAAAAAGTTCGGTCCGTCCTGGAACGGCAAACGGTCCCCCTGCATACGCCGCGTCTTGCATTCACGTCCCACAAGGCCGTATGGATATTCCTGCAACATCTGTACGCACTGATGACCGCGTACCGGTCGGCAGTCGACGCGGAACGGTTCGTGGATTGGGTGGCAGATATTACGCGTGATCAAAAGAAAGATCCCATTCTGGATTCCTGGCTGGACATGCATCGGGGACAGGTCGTGGCCCCGTCCCCGCCGGCACTGGATGACGCATTGCGCCGGGCATTCGCGAAGGCCTATCTTTTAAGCGATCCGCAGCCTGTCGATGTGCATGTGCTTGAAACGGTGGAATGGATCGTTAACTGGACCCTGGTAGATATGCAGGAATGGTTCCAGTCCTTGCAGGAGTGACAATCCGAAAGTCAGGGGCGTATTATGATGAAAGGTGCCGGTGCGTGCGGTCACGTCGGATACGGGTCAAGAGCCATGATATATATCACATTTCGTGTGGGATGTACATCATTATATTGAATGGCAATTTCTGTGTGTAAGGAGGAATGACCATGCGGAAAGTCGCCCTGGCTTGGATGGCACTCGCCGTAATCGGCCTGTTGGGTGCTGGCGCCGTGCTGGCGGCCACCAAGGGATATCAGTTGAAGATCAAAAACATGGTCTGTGACAAGTGCGCAAAGAACGTCGAAAAGGCGCTGCGCACGATTGACGGTGTGGAGGTCCTCGCCGCTGATCTCGAAAAGAAAACGGTAAAACTGAAAATCAATGAAGAGAAGGCTTCGCTCGATCAGGTGAAAAAGACGCTGGCCGATATCGGGTACGAGGTCACGGAGGTCCAGCCGCTGGAAGAGGGAACCTGATGTTTTGACCCCCATACGCGTGTTCCGGAGGCCGTCCGCAACGGGCGCCTCCGGAAATGACGCATGTGTCGTCCCCCATTGACCGTGGGAACGTCATGTGCACCCCTGATGAAACGGTATCGATTCCTTTCCCCGTGGTGGCGCATCGCTGTCGGCGTCCTCATGGCGGGATGGTCGGCGTGCCGATCGGGAATGCCTCCGGGTGCAACGATCGTCCGCCTGGAGGTACCGTTCATCGCACAGCAGACCGATCGCGACTGCGGACGGACGTCGCTGCGTATTGTGCTGCGCTATGCGGGGATTGCACTCGATCCTGAAGACCTCGGCCGGCCGGAAGGTGTACTGCCTTTTGAGATCGAGCAATACCTGCAGGATCACGGTATCCCGTTTACCCACACTGCCGCGCGACCGGATGCTTTGCTGAATGTCCTGTATCGGGGTCAACCGGTGCTCCTGCTGTTGAACCTGTCGCGAGGTCCCTGGCAGCGGTACCACTATGTTGTACTCGTAGGGGCCGTTGTCCGCAGGGGCCGAATTCACGCCTGGCAAATTCACGACGGCAGAACACCGTATCGTGTGGTATCCGCCCGGTGGTTGTGGTCCCGCTGGGCCGGTGCGCATTTCTGGGGCGTGGTCATTCAAAGGTACAAACCACGGAGGCACAGGGGACAAGGGGGAAAGGGAAAGACGGGGAAAGGGAGAATAGGGAATTCTCTCCGTGAACTCCGTGCCTCTGTGGTTTCTACATCCGAAATTCGCAATCCACAATCCGAAATTTCAGGGGGGTCTTTCTTTGTCACAACTGCCGTTCGGGGTTAAGATATATACCCCACAATCCGTTTTGAGGAGTTGAGGTCCGATGAAAGAGGGAATTCATCCGGAGTATGTGATCGCCCAGGTGATTTGTGCGTGCGGGAATACGTTTACCACACGCGCGACCAAACCCGTTTTGCGGGTGGAGATCTGTTCACAGTGCCATCCGTTCTTTACCGGTCAGCAGAAGTACGTCGATACGGAAGGCCGGATCGAACGGTTCCGCAGAAAGTACGGAGATTACCTGGGAGAAAACAAGGAGGGTGCCGAATAAGTGGAAGAGGGCAAGGCCGATGCAGACGGAAACCGTTGCTGAAGAATTGAAACGCTATATCCGGACGATTCCGGATTTTCCGGTGCAGGGCATTCGGTTTCGCGATATCACGACCCTGCTGAAAGACGGTGCCGCGTTCCGTCAGGCCGTGGAGGCGATGTGGGCGAGGGTGGCTGAACTGGATTTTGACCATGTGCTGGCGGTGGAAGCGCGTGGATACATTTTCGGTGCCGTGATCGCATACCGAAAGGGAGCGGGTCTCGTCATCGTGCGCAAGAAGGGCAAACTGCCCGCGGACACGATCGAAACGACGTATTCTCTGGAATACGGCAGTGCCGTCCTGGAGATGCATAAGGATGCACTGGACCCAGGTCAGAAGGTCCTCATCGTGGACGATCTCCTGGCCACGGGCGGAACGGCGCTGGCCGCTGCCGAACTGGTGCAGCGTGCGGGTGCGAAAGTGACTGCGTTTTTGTTTTTGATCGAACTGGTGGATCTGAACGGACGGCATCGTTTGACCGTCGCGCCGGTGTATTCGGTCATCACGTTCCGGGAGGATGAGTAGGGGCCCACCGCTGCCGTGCCCAAAATGGAGGGCCACCAAACGGACGATACGATGCGCCTGTAGCTCAGCAGGATAGAGCACGAGATTCCTAATCTCGGGGTCGGGGGTTCGAGTCCCCCCAGGCGCACCACCGCAACCCACCAGAAACCTGCGTCAAATCACGCAATTCCATGCATTCAAATGTGGTAATCAACTCAAACTAAAATGTGATAATTGGATAATTCTGTCTCTAAAACCGGAAAATTTTGGCAGACTTGGCAGAGTAATGTCTATCGTATGTCTGCGATATGTACCCGGAATTTGGCAGAATTGGCAGAGTTGGATACGGGTGATGTGTGTTTCTGTGTGGGTTCCATATGGGTGTAAACCGAAATTCGCTTGACAGTATTCTGGGTGATTGGTATGTTTTTCTGTTAACAGAGGAGAAAATTCATGGAAGCCTTTCTCTGTATTCTATTTGGGGGTCTATTCTTTGGATGGCTTTCAGCGAATATCGCTCGTGAAAAGGGGAGGGAGTACGGTGCGTGGTTTGTGATCGGCCTACTCTTTGGTCCTTTAGGATTTCTGGCTGCTCTCTTAACACCAGCGACAAAAGAGGCAAAAGAACTTCAGGCAATTCGTTCCGGGACGATGAAGAAATGTCCCTATTGTGCGGAACTGATCCGTGCGGAAGCAATCCGGTGTCGGTTTTGCGGTGCAGATCTTCAGGTAATTCGTAACTATGAGAGTGAAGATGTGACGCGTGCGTTTATCCAACGATTAATTGAAACTCAGAGTAAAGAGAAGAAGTAACGAGACAACCGTACAGTTGATGTAGCACATATGGCTTAGGAGGATTCTTCCATTTATCACTACGAGATATACCCGGTGATGGTCCTATCCCCGTATCCTATCTGTCGTCAGATCCGTTGTGCGCGTTTGTTTTCGTACTTTAGACTGGTTTCCGGACAAAACGTTGCATAACACGCGCCCACGGAACGGGTTCCGGACAAAAACGTATCTTTACCCATCCGGAACCCTGAAACGCTCTCTGACGCGCTCTCTGTGCACGTTTTCGATGACACAGTGACCGGACCACGGGTGTCCGGATGGTGGTGTCCGGATGGTAAGTACCGGGGAAGGGATACATCCGGATCGTGATGTACCGGTAGTGTCCCCATGTATCCATTCACCTATCCATCCGGTCACCCGTTGTCTACTTTCCACGTCACCACCCTGCGGAAGTTTCTTTCCGTATGCCGCTGGAACCTTAGATTTTCATACCGGCTACCGGGATCACCATCCCGTGCGCTGGTACCCCCCTTATACCGTGCAGTCCACAAATTTTGAACATCCGGAAAGTTTTAAACAGCCATCCCCGGTAAACGGTTTCGATACAACTAATTCTTTAGTAAAAAAGCATTTCTATTCGCTATCCCATACTGAATCCCCCGGCGTCTCATAAACCGACCCGTTTTATCCAAACAACACTGATTCCACACGGCAGGAACACACGGAATAATGAAGGATTTCGGTGCATTCGGTATGTCTCATAAAATGACCACTTTTTGGTGTATGATAACATGATGGGAACAGGGAACTGGTACCATTTATTTTATCCACCTATTACGCCAGGGAATTCCACTTTCATGAATCACTAAGATAGAAGCGGATTTCCGGTACATCGGGTAGAAGTACAGATATCCTATATGGGTATGGACCCACACGGCGGAAACCGATAACCCGTTACGCCGGGGATTACCCGGTTTCCGGTGATTTTACCAGACGTTAACGGGTATCCGCAGGGGGTTATCGGTGTTTTTGCCGGGATTTCAGCGGGATTTTGGGGATTTTTGACAGCGGGAAAAGGTGAAGGTCAGGGGGTACGTACCCTGACCCTTCACCCGTTCGTTCTGTCCGTTAGTGGGCTTCCTGCGATGGATCCGGACGGTTATAAATTACAACCAGTGCAACGAAATTTCAACTAAAATATGGATACATGGGGAACACCACCGTGATGATGTTCCCCGTTTACGGACTCAAAACGTCTCCACCCGGCATATCCCCTCCAGTGCTCGGCGGAGTTTCTCTTTCACCACCACGGCTGGGTCACGACCATCGAGTTCCTTTCGCGTCAGGGAAATCGCCACAACGTCCGGAACGAGACGTACGCTGACGGGTTCACTTCTATCCGCCACCCGAATCCCAAGTCCGCCGGTGCGGTAGTTCCACATTACGATGATCTTGAGACTGGAAGGGAGTTTGTGAAGTGGAGCAATCTCCATCCCCTGCAACCGGGTGTTAATTCTGGTCACGATGTCCCCAACCTGATTCAGCAGTTGCGGGACGTGATCACAAATCACATTGTGGGTTTCTTTTACCGCCATCGTCATCCCTCCATCATCAGAGATTTTATTCCATCATCAGTTTCTAAATCCTGAAGTTGACTGAATTGTTTCTGCAGTGCAATGTAGTACTTATCACGGAAGGTTAACAACCATTTTTCGATAGCCGACACACTGGTCTCGGTCAATGGCATATGAACCAGATAATACGCCTGCAAATTAATCCTTGTTCCGCAGGTCACACATTCCAGCGTAACTGCCATCCTGCGGATGGAGATTTCCCGAATCACCATCGTGCGGTGTAACCGTTTGGGACATACTGGACAGTAACATCGGAACAATTCATCCGCAGCAGACACGAGAAAACTCCGGATAACAAGATTCAGTAGCAGTCTGGATGCATTCATCCACCTGGGTGAATCCTGCATGTCAAATATTTTTTGGAACAAATCCATGAAAGTAGGTCCTCTGGGTTTCATGGTTGGTCGCCTTTCACCGTTCTTTTTAGCCAGTTTTCTACCGATTTTGATGCAGCCACATACCTCGTCAGAACGAAAAAGTATCCGGAAACGATTAACTCACAGAACGGACACGCTATCGTCAGCCTTTCACCATCCGCATCAATCCACCGCCACCCTATCGGTTGTCCGCAAAAACCGCACAACAAGTTTGTTCCGATGGGTTTTTCTGTTACTAACTGCGCCAGCAATCTCGCCTGACCGGCGGGGCAATCTATACCCAGTTTTCGACAGGAAGTGCTAAAAGTTCTCAATCTGGGCATGGTCCGACCTCCATCACGGTTTTTTATTGGCAACCCCCACCCAGCCACAGTTTCTACACACGACCATTGATGTACCGAAAAAGGACTCGACCAGATGACCACACTCCGGACAGCGACCGTCCGGGGTAGAGCGTTTCAAGTTATCACACAGACCGTCGTCGTGTTGATCGACCTTGTGTTGATCGGTGTTGATCCCCGTGTGTTGATCGTTGGTGTTGATCCCCGCGTGTTGATCATTCGGGGGATCAACACACGTGTGTTGATCCGCGTGTGTTGATCCGTGTTGATCAGTACGTGTTGACGTCCACGTGCGTTTGCAGTCTCGACACTGGTATCTTTGCTTGCCCCTGCTACGACCGAATTTCCGCGTGTTAACGCTTCCGCATCTCGGACAACTTTCGGACCGGGGTTCGGTTGGTTCGGGGTCTGGTGGTTCCGGTTGAACGTCCGGATCGGACCGGGCCTGATCCGATAGGTCATCGGGTGGGTCAATGGGTACCACCTCACCATCCGGACCGATGGTGGCATTGTTCCGGAATCTGATTATCCGTCCGCCTTTACGATTTCGATCGTATTCCGGATCGTCGTCCCCGTCGTTTGATGTCAGAATGTCAGTAACAACAGTTTTTTCCTTACCTGATGAGGAATTTCGAACTGACATTCGAACTGACATTCGTACTGACGTCGAAGGTGACATGGAATTCTGGGAAATGTCACTTTCTCCAACTTTTTCAGTACTGATGCGGGAGTTCGCGGTGACACTACCCCGTTGTTCCGCATCAGTGCTTGCTTTTTGCGGTGATGTCAGTTTAGAGTTGCCCGGAGTTTCCCATCCCCGTAAGCAAAACTCAGAAACTGACATTTCCCGGTTTTCCGATGTCAGTGCCGATGTCACCTTTTTAGGGGGGGTGATGTCAGTTTCTACGTCACTACGGAGGTCCTTATCTACGTAAGAAGAAATGTGATCCCGGTGTACGAAACTGACATCTTGGCCATCATTTTCCGGGTTCTCGTGGGTACCCCCGCTGCCGTCACCGCCACCGTCATTGTCATCGTCATCACCGCCAGGTCCGGGGATTTCTATCTTAATTCTGTAAAGGCCTTTTTTGGGCCTTTCGATGCGCCCTTCATCAACCAAGTCTTTCAGGACTCGATACAATTGGCGCTCTGATATTTTTACCCCTTCATTGCGCAACTCTTTGAAAATATTATCGGGCGTTAGGGCATCTGGCGCCTCCCTGATCAGTATCCGCACAACTTTGTCTTTTGTGTATTCGCTCTTAACCACTTCGTCATCTCCAATACATCGCCATTTGAGACTCCTAAAAAGAAGGCCGAATTTCGCATCTTTTGCATCCCGAATGTAGCGGTGCAGTACGGCAAAATCCTCCCCGCGCTTCCTGTCGAGAATGAGAATCCCATCGACCGCAGCCAGAAGTCCCCCCGAACCAGCGATCTCATCCGCTGGATCAGCGGCGGAAGATTTCCTTTTGTGAGCAATAATTAATATAGTGATGCTCAACCGCTGCGCCATGTCGTTCAGACCTTTTAGGCGATCATAGTCCTGCTGGAAGACGTCCCTTAGAGACTTGACTTCCCGCATTAACGCAGGGAGCGTGTCAATAACGATGCATTTGATATCCGGGAAGCGGTGAACTGTCGTTTCAATGAAATGCAATATATCTTGCGGAGGCACGAAGCGCACCAATACTTTACCACTTTCAACATTCAGGTTTCTGGCGTGAACGCGGCGCTTGAACCTCTCTGTGCCATCCTCGAGCGGCAGCATAAGCATTCGACCGTTTGCTTTCTTGGGAAAGACGCCCAGGGCAGCGGAACCTGTCAGGAAAGACTCAAGAAGGTCGAGGGTGAGGAATGACTTCCCGGACTTCGCCCGTCCAAAGAGGAGGTAGCAACCGCCCAGGGGCAGTAAATCTTTAAACAACCACTGAATAGGCGTAGATGGTTGTTTCAGCAGGTCAGCAAGATCAACGACTTCAACGTCTTCGGCGCTTTCCTCACTCTCATTTAACGCGCTAATACAGGCCAGGTGGATATCATCCTCATCGACGTCTGTACGTCCAATCCAAACGTCTCTGAGATCGTTCTCCCCGGTGATAGCACTTCCAAGACCCAGTTGGCATACGTCGCCGACTACAACTTTTAAATTTTCGCCCTGTAACGCTTTTGCCGCTTGTTTCGCAAACCGACGCCCAGCGTCGTCATTGTCTGGAACGATCAAAGTCCTATTAAATCCCAGGCGTTTCAATTCCAAGCCGAGACCCGAAACGCTACTGTTAGCGCCCTTGGTGGTACTGATTGCGGGCACACCCATATAAAGCAAAATTAAGGTGTCAAATTCGCCTTCGGTGATCACAAGCCAATCGTGGTCGGGGAATCTTGCGCGAATAACCTCAGGATGCGGCCAGACCGCTGGACGCAAAGAGCCTTCCCATCGAAAGTTTTTAGGCCACCGACGGATTTTGCGGGCATCAACACCGTGCCATGTGAAGGCGACCGCTGGCACATTTTCATCTTCAATGAGTTGGAGGCCATATTCGATTGCTTCCCTGGCCACCCAGGCCGGATCGAGATCGCAGTAGAAAGCAATCCAGGAAACAGGGTCTGTGGGAACCGACTGTTGGGCAATCTCGGTCGTAAATTTTTTTCTGCATTTTTTCTCTAACCCCAACGCCTTCCGAACCTCGTCACGATCGCATCCCGCGAAACACCGCACGGCAACAATCTGGTCATCCTTATATAGCACCGACAAAGAAGGATTGCGATCCCCGTGCCGGTGGTTCTCACGCAGAGGGCAATGTTTTAGTGCAAAACCTTTCCCATTCGGCGGACGTT